>NZ_DATNJW010000472.1:0-14392 GCF_035603715.1 Mycobacterium sp.
TGGAATGCCAAACGTCGACGGACCGTTCAGATCGCGACCGCGATCAGCCTGGTCCTCACCCTCGCCCTCGGGATCAGCATGATGGTGACGCCGTGGTGGAAGCAGGTGACCCGGAACACCTACATCGCCTACTTCCCGAACACCAACGGTGTCTACACCGGCGACGAGATCCGCATTCTCGGCGTCGCGGTCGGAACAATCGAGAAGATCGAGCCGCAGCCCAACGCGGCGAAGGTCACGTTCACCGTCGAGTCGCAGTATCCGGTTCCCGCCGATGTGCGTGCGGCGATCTTGTCGCCGTCACTGGTCACTTCGCGCGCGATCCAGCTCGTCCCGGTGTACTCCGGCGGCCCGAAACTTGCTGACGGCGCGACCATTCCGGAGGAGCGGACCGCGGTCCCCGTCGAGTGGGACGACCTGCGTAAGCAGTTGGAGAAGCTGACCGAGTCCCTGCAACCGACGACGGAGGGCGGAACAAGCGCGCTGGGGCAATTCGTCAACACCTCGGCCGCGAACCTGCGCGGCGAGGGTGACACCGCGCGCGACACCGTCATCAAGCTCTCGCAGGCGGTGTCAGCGCTCGGCGACCACAGCACCGATATTTTCAGCACGCTGCGCAACCTGGAGACATTCGTCTCCGCGCTGACCTCGAGCAGCGAGCTGCTGGCGTCGTTCAACAAGAACTTGGCCAACATCACCACGGTGATGACCAATACTCCCAACGAGTGGGGCCAGGCCATTGCGGGATTGGACGGCGCCGTCAACGACCTGCGTCCCTTCGTCGCCGAGAACCGCGAGGCCATCGGTACGACCTTCGACCACCTCAACGAAATCACCACGGCATTGAACGACAGCCGCCGTGACATAAAGCAGACCCTGCACGTCGCGCCGAACGTGTTCCAGAACTTCCTGAACATCTATCAACCGGCGCAGAGCGCGGTGACCGGGATTCTGGCCCTGTCGAACTTTGCCGACACCGTCCAATCCATCTGCGGTTCAATCGAATCCGACGGGCTCGTCGGGAGGAACCGGTCGGCGAAGTTATGCGAGCAGTATCTGTCTCCGATCATCAAAAACCGCCAGTACAACTACCTGCCCATAGGTCTCAACCCGTTCGTGGGTGCATCGGCACGTCCCAATGAGCTCACCTACAGCGAGGACAAGCTCAACCCGCACGTACCGCCGCCGGGCGCGCCGGGTGGCCCGCCGCCCGCTGACGCACCGCCACCGGTCTCGCCGCAAGCGTTGCCGGGTGGCGCGGTGCCGCCCGCGCCGACTGCGGTCCGGTCCACTGACCCCCACGCGGGGCTGCCGGGCTTGATGGTGCCGGCGGCCGCACCGGCGCCCCCCGGAGGTACACCGTGAGGCGCATATTGTCTGCGGCACTCGCCATCTCGTGCTTGTGCTTGCTGACGAGTTGCGGGGGATGGCGGGGTCTCAACTCGCTACCGCTGCCGGGAACCCAGGGTAAGGGCGACGGCGCGTACACCATCCAAGCTCAACTACCTGACGTCGTGGTCATTCAGCCGAATACCCGGGTGCGGGTCGCCGACGTCAACATCGGCAACGTCACCAAGATCGAGGTACAGGACTGGCATGCCCTGGTGACCATGCGGATCAACGGCGATATTCACCTGCCGGCGAACAGCACCGCCAAAGTCGGCCAAACCAGTCTGTTGGGCTCCATGCACATCGAGCTGGCGCCGCCGACCGACGAGGCACCGCGCGGGCAGCTGAAAAACGGCTCGGTGATTCCGCTGGCCAGAGCCGCGACATACCCGACCACCGAGCAGACCCTGGCGTCGGTGGCGATTCTGCTCAATGGCGGCGGTCTGGGTCATATTCAAGAGATCACCCGGACTTTCGCGACGGCGTTGGCGGGTCGTGAAAAAGAGATGCGCAGCCTGTTGACTCAGCTGGACATCTTTGTCACCGAGACGAAAAAGCAGACAGACGACATCATCACGGCCATCGACAGTCTCAACTCGTTGGTCGGCCAGGTAGCGGACAAAGACCCAGTGGTCGATAAGGCGCTCACGACGATCCCGCAGGCGCTGGGAGTTTTGTCCGATACCCGGAAGACATTGGTCGACGCGATCGACAAGGTAGGCCAGTTCAGCGCCGTCGCCGCCTCGACGATCCAGCAGAGCAAAAAGTCGCTCGTCGACAACTTCCGCAACCTCGCACCCGCGCTGCGGGAGCTGGCGAACGCCGGGCCCGCGCTGACCAGAGGCCTGGATTTCCTTTCCACGCTCCCGTGGGTGAAAAGCACAGTCCCCAATTGGTTTCGGGGTGACTTCGCCAACATCTCGCTTATCGTCGACCTGACCCTGAGCCGTCTGGACAGCGGTTTCTTCACCGGGTCGAAGTGGGAAGGAAACCTCACCGAACTCGAGATGCAGTGGGGCCGAACGATCGGCCAGATGCCCAGCCCGTACACCGCGGTCAATCCGTTGATCGCGGCCTACCACTGGGGGGGTTACTAGCATGTCGCGTTCGAGCTCACTGCGGCTGTCCCGCCGAATCTGGACACAGTTGACCATCCTCGCATCGGTTACGTTGCTTTCTATCGCTGTGATGGCGTTCGGCTTCGTGAAAGTGCCTGCGCTACTTGGTATTGGCCGCTATACCGTGACTGTCGATCTGCCGGCCTCGGGTGGTCTGTATCAGACGTCGGTGGTGAACTATCGCGGTAGCGAAGTCGGCAGCGTCAAATCGGTCGACGTCACCCAGAACGGGGTTCGCGCCGTCCTTTCGCTGAAATCCGACATTGCGATTCCCTCCGACGTGACAGCCGCGGTGCACAGCCGCTCGGCCGTCGGCGAGCAATTCCTGGAACTCACGCCGCATTCCGGTCACGGCATCGACACCGGCCCGAAATTGCGCAATGGCGATGTGATCGCGGTCGGCAAGACACAGATCCCGGTTGACATCGGATCCCTGCTGGACACAACCAACAAGGCACTCGCGGCGATCCCGCAGGACAACCTGCACACCGTCGTCGATGAAGCGTCGAAGGCCGTCGCGGGTCTGGGGCCGGAGCTGTCCAGGCTCGTCGATGGCGGCACCGCGTTGGCGATCGACGCCGGCAAGACCACCGACTCGTTCTCCCGGCTGATCGACGAGTTTCCCCCGGTTGCCAGCTCCCAGGTGCGAACCTCGGATTCGATCGCGACGTGGGCGCGGCGGGTCAACGCGATCACCAGTCAGGTGAAGGCACAAGACGACAGGTTCGCCGACCTGCTCAACACCGCCGGTCCGGCGCTCGACGAAGGCACCGCGCTGTTCGATCGGTTAGCGCCGACGTTGCCGGTGCTGCTGGCCAACTTGGTCAGTCTGGGCACGATCGCGCTGAACTACCGAAACGACCTCGAGCAGCTGTTGGTCATGTTTCCGCAGGGGACCGCGGTGATGTCGTCGATCATCGTGCCCGACCGAGTCGCCAAGATGGACTACAAAGGCATCTATCTCGACTTCAACTTGAACCTGAACTCGCCGCCACCATGCAACGCCGGGTTCCTACCGGTGCAGCAGCAGCGAATCCCGGTGCGCGAGGACTATCCCGACCGCACCAACGGCGAGTTGTACTGCCGCATCCCGCAGAACTCCGACATGAACGTCCGTGGCGTTCGTAACGTGCCCTGCGAGACCAAGCCGGGCAAGCGAGCACCGACCGTTGAGATGTGCGAGAGCGATGAGCAGTACGTCCCGCTGAACGACGGCCTGTTCTGGAAGGGTGATCCGAACGCGACGTTGAGCGGCCAGAGTGTGCCGCAGTACCCGAGGGGCGGGCCACCGTACTCGCCGGGCGAGAACTGGCACCCCCCAGTTGATCCGGCGGCGCCGAAACCGGCGTTAGCCATTCCCTACGACCCGGCGACCGGAAATTATGTAGGGCCGGACGGCCGCGCCTACAGCGAGTCCGACCTGGCCTTTACTTCGAAAGGTAAGACATGGCAGAGCATGATGGTGCCGCCGAAAAAGCCGAATCAGTAGCCGGCACAGAGCAGGTCGACGTCGAAAGCACTGCTGTGGACATCGATGCCGAGGACATCGATGCCGAGGATATCGATGCCGAAGAAGATGGCGCCGGCCACACCGACAAAAGGCGGGTGCCGAAATGGGTTTCGAGCATTCCGGGACCGATCGCCGTCGGGGTCGCCATCATCGTGGCTTTGCTCGGCCTGGGAGGCTGGCTGGGATTCCGCGTCCACCAAGACAATCAGGTGCAGGCGCAGCGCAACCTGTATGTGCAAGTCGCGCGGCAGACCGCGATCAACTTGACCACGATCAACTACACCGAGGTCGATGCCGACATCAAGCGGGTCCTGGATTCGGCGACCGGCGCCTTCCACGACGAATTCCAAAACCGCTCCCAACCATTCGTCGAAGTCGTCAAGAAAGTGCAGTCCAAATCGGAGGGCAGCATCTCCGAAGCGGGTTTGTTGTCGTATGCGAAGGACCAGGCGCAAGTGCTTGTCGCAGTTGCGGTGAAGACGTCAATGGCCGGGGCCCCGCCAGACCAGGAGCCGCGCCGATGGCGGATGCGTCTCACCGTTGACAAGACAGGGGATAGCGCCAAGGTGTCGAATGTGGAGTTCGTACCGTGAGTAGCCGAACCGCATTAGCAGCGCAGGAAGAGGACTCCGCGATGTCCGATGGCACCGACCCCGTCGCCGACGAGTCGTCGGTCGACGACCCGGCCGAGCGCGATGACCTCGCCGATGAGGCGGAGGCAGCTGACGAGGCGGACCTGCTCGACCCCGAAGAAGTAGAAGGCGAGAACGACACGTCGGAAGCGCCGGTCGAGCGAAGCAGCCGGTTCTCCTGGACACGTCTGCTGGTTGCGGGACTGCCGGTACTGGCGTTGATTCTCGCTCTCGGGGTCGGTTACCTGAAATGGCTCGACGGCACGGCGCGCGAATCGCGCGCGGCCGCAGAGGCATCGGTGCGGGCGGCCTCCGAGAGCACTATCGCGATCCTGTCGTACAAGCCCGAAACCGTAGACCGCGACTTGAAGGTTGCCGCCGACCGTCTCTCCGAGCCCTTCCGTCAGCAATACACACAGCTCGTGAACGACGTCGTCGCGCCCGGGGCCAAACAGCAGCACATTACCGCGGTGGCCACCGTGCCCGCGGCGGCGTCGGTACTGGCGACCGGAAAGCACGCGGTGGTACTGGTTTTCGTCGACCAGACCACCACGATCGGCAACGATGCGCCGACGCAGAGCACGTCGAGCGTGCGCGTCAGTCTCGAGAAGGTCGACGGTCGATGGCTCATCTCGCAGTTCGACCCCGTGTGAGCGATGGACAAGTGAGGCAAGGATGAAACGTGTGTCGATGGGTTTCCGGCGGCTTTCGGCTATCGCGCTGGCAACCGGGTGCGTTGCAGCAAGCCTTATTTCAGGCGGAACCGCAAAGGCGGCCGGCTTCGAGAGCCTGATGGTGCCGTCACCATCGATGGGCCGTGACATCCCGGTGGCCTTCCTGGCCGGCGGCCCGCACGCCGCATATCTCTTGGACGGGTTCAACGCGGGACCAGATGTGAGTAACTGGGTGACGGCGGGCAATGGATTCAACACCCTTGCCGGCAAGGGCATTTCGGTAGTGGCGCCGGCGGGCGGCGCCTACAGCATGTACACCAACTGGGAGCAGGACGCCAGCAAGCAATGGGAGACCTTCCTGTCCAGTGAGTTGCCGGATTGGCTTGCCGCCAACAAGGGCTTGGCTCCGGGCGGGCATGGTGTCGTCGGTGTCTCCCAAGGCGGTTACGCGGCCGCCGCGCTGGTCACGTTCCATCCTGATCGGTTCCGCTATGCCGGGTCGTTCTCGGGATTCCTCACCCCTGAACGTGCCGGTGTGGACGGGACCATCACAGCGGCGCTCAGACAGGGCGGAGCCGATACCGATCACATGTGGGGGTTGCCGCAGCTGGGTCGTTGGAAGTGGCATTCGCCCAATCAGCACATCCAGCAGCTGGTGGATAACGATGCGCGGCTGTGGATTTACAGCCCGGGCAGCGATGCGCCGACCGACCAGGGGGCGATGGCCGGTTACGGCGATATCTCCCAAGGCACCAACGCGCAGTTCTACTCACACTATCGAGATGTCGGCGGCAAGAACGGCCACTTCGACCTGGGCCGTGGCGGCGGCAACGACTGGCCGACGTGGGGACACCAGCTCGGTGCAATGTCCGGTGACCTCGCCGCGAACATCCGCTAGGGATACGAAGGATGAGATGACATGACCGACAAGCGCATTCGCCAACGTGCACGGCTCATCTCGATACTATCGGCGGTGGGCGCCGCGCTCATTGCCCCCAGCGTGATCAACGTTGCATCGGCCGCTCCCGGGGTTCCCGGCAACAACGACCGGCTCAACAACGGCATCGTGGTCAACGTCGACACCATCAAGAGGCAGGCCGGCTGCAAAACCAACCTGAAGATCAACCCGCAGCTACAGGCCGCCGCGCAGCGCCACACGGTCGATGTGCTCAACAATCGCGGGCTGGATGCGGACACCGGGTCCGACGGGTCGTCGGTGGCCGACCGTGCCCGCGGCGCCGGCTACAACGGCACGGTCGCCGAGACCGTGGCGATCAACCAGTCGTTGAGCATCAATGACCTTGATGTCATGGGTAATTGGTATTACCGCCCCGACTACATGGCGATCATGTCGAATTGCGCCAATACTCAGATCGGCGTGTGGTCAGAGAACAGTGTCGACCGCAGCGTTCTTGTCGCTGTGTACGGGCAACCCGGATGAAGCGCGGTAGGTGGCTGGCAGCCGTCCTTGTCGCCGCGACATTGAGCGGCGCTGCAACGCCGCCGGCGCACGCCGTTCCGGCTCCCGATATCGAGTTCATCTATGACACCACCGTGCGCAAGCAATACAGTTTCGCGAACACCGCGGACGCCATCAGCTATGCCCACGGCATTTGCGACAAGATCACCGGCGGCGCCGGCTACGCCCGGGTCCTCGGCGATGTGAAAAAGGACGTGCTGCCCAACGACGAGTACTCAGCCAATTATCTGATCTCGAACGCGGTGAACATCTACTGCCCGGCCCAGCTGTGGCAGTTGCGCAACACGGCCGGCGGTTACGTGCCGCCGCCGCAGTGACTCAGCAGCGAAGCTGAACTATCCCCCGTTGTCGGCGTTACCCAAATCGGGCACGTAGGCCGGCGGCGGGTAGACGCCCCGGAGGAGCCATGCGTACGACGCGATGCCGTATTGCAGCTCGTCGCTGGCGTCATAGTCCGGGTTCGGATCCATCTGACTAACCCTCCGTCGCTGATCCTGGTCAAGATGATCAAGCCTATCGCGCTGGTGTGCCGGCCACCCGGTGAAACCGCCTAGGTCGAGGTCCGCGCTTGACTTGCGCTGAATTCAACGATCGGCGCTTGCGCGCTTCGCGAGCCGGGAGAGGACCGTCTCCGCATCGGCTGTGGCGCCGCGGTTGTACGGCAACTTCGACAGAGCGGTCCCCATAGCGCAGGTATTGGAGATGGCCGCGTAGCTCAAGCCGGCCCCGATCGCCGCGGCCAGCCATTTGAGGCGCGGGACGGCGATGCTGCCGAGCACCGACGACAGCACGATCGATCCGGCGACCAGGCGCACCTGGCGCTCTAGATCCCAGCGCGCAACGCCGCGATTGACCGCAAACCCGTGGCCCTCCCAGTCCGTAATTCCGTTCTGCAGGACACTTCCGCCCGGTGCGCCGGTGCTCCGCAGCAACTCTGCGGCTTGCGTCGCGCGCTGACCGGAGCGGCATACCAGCACGACGTCGTGGCCCTGATCGAGCCGTTCGGCGACCTCCGAGCCGTGGTCTTTCAACACGTCGAGAGGCACGTTGTAGGACCCGTCGATGTGTGCGGTCTCGAATTCGGCGGGGGTGCGCACGTCGAGGATCCGCAGCTGCGTGTTCGAGGCAATGCGGTCGCGCAGTTCGGTCGATGTAATGGCAGCGGTCATGATCACTCCCGTCGTGGACGTCAGGCTTATCGAGGGTTACCCGCTCGATCCGTTGACGAGCGAGTTTCGATCGCCGTGAGTCTTGCCGGGGCGGGAAACTCGTCACCCGTGGTGCAGTGCCGAATCAGAATCAGTAGTCGGCTGGGGCAGGTTCTCCGGGTGCAGCATCTCGGCGTATCGCAGCGGCTCGGGGATCCCGAACCCGTCGACCAGGGTTCGCGCATGGGGGCGTAGCAGCCTGCACCGGTCGTTGATGGCACGGGTGACCGCCTTGGCGCGCTCGGTGGACAGGTATCGGTGCTCGACATACCAGGCCTTGTCGTCCTCGATCACCGTCAGCGCATAGAGGTCGCAGACCAGCTCGAGAACCTCACGCGCCTCGTCGTCTTCGCAGGCGTCGATCCCGGCGACGAACGCCTCCAGTACCACTCGGTCGATGTGTGCTTTCGCGGCGTGCAGCACGTGGTCTTGCACCGAGTTGAACGCATCGAACGCGGACATCTCTTTCGACTTGGCCTGCAGCCGACGCGCGACGGAGGCAATCATGTATTCCTCGCGGTCCTCGAACATCTGGACTTGGGTGCCGCGGTTGAACAGGCTGCCTTCTTCTTCGTTGTCCTGTCGGGCGTCGATGATTCTTTGCATAATCGTCTCGGCCGCAGTGCGTTTCAGCACCCGCTCGCCGGCGAAGTTGGCGGCGAACCGCACCCACTCGACCGGGCTCATGCCCTTGATGTCGTCGGCGTAGGCGGTCAACAGCTCCTTGGCCACCAGCTGGGTCAGCACGTGGTTATCGCCCTCAAACGTGGTGAACACGTCGGTGTCGGCGCGCAGCGCGATCAGTCGGTTGTCCGCCAAATAACCCGCGCCGCCGCATGCTTCACGGGCTTCCTGAATGGCAGTGGAGGCGTGCCAGGTGTTCGCGGCTTTCAGCCCGGCGGCCCGCGATTCCAACTCACGTTGCTCCTCGGCATCAGGGGAGTCGGCCGTCTGCAGATCGTGGGTTTTGGAAACCAGCTCGTTCTGGGCGAACTGCAGCGCGTACGACTTGGCGATCAACGGGAACAGCCTGCGCTGATGCACGAGGTAGTCCATGATCAACACTTCGTTGTCATCGTCGTCGGGTGCGCTGAACTGCTTGCGCTGCAAGGCGTATCGGGTCGCAATGTCCAGGGCTACCCGCGCCGCGTTGCCGGCGCTGCCGCCGACCGTGACTCGTCCGCGGATCAGCGTGCCGATCATCGTGAAGAACCGGCGGTTGGGATTCTCGATGTCCGAGCTGTAAGTGCCGTCGGCCGCAACGTCGCCGTACTTGTTCAGCAGGTTGACCCGCGGAACCCGGACGTGATCGAACACGATGCGACCGTTGTCGACGCCCGGAAGCCCGCCCTTGTAGTGACAGTCCGACGTAGTCACGCCGGGCAGGTCGTTGCCTTCGTCGTCGCGGATCGGCACGAGTAGACAATGCACGCCGTGCTTGACCTGCTCGCCGTTCTCGGTGGTGATGAGTTGCGCGAAAACCGCAGCGATGGTGGCGGTTTCGGCGGCTCCGCCGATGTAGTCCTTGCGTGCGTTCGGAGTTTCGGAGTGGATCACAAACTCTTCGGTGTCGGCGTCGTACGTCGCCGTCGTCTCCAGCGCCTGGACATCGCTGCCGTGACCGGTCTCGGTCATTGCGAAGCAACCGCGCAGCTCGAGGTTGATGATCTTCTTGACGTAGGCCTCGTGGTGGCGCTCGGTGCCGAGGTTCTCCACGGCGCCGCCGAACAGGCCCCACTGCACACCCGCCTTGACCATCAGCGACAGGTCCGACATGGCGAGCATCTCGATCATCGTGACCGCGGCGCCGACGTTGCCGTTGCCGCCGTGCTCTTTGCGGAAGCTGTCCTCGGCCGCACCCTCGGCGGCCATGATGCTCAACTGCTCGGCCACCTTGGTGCGGGCGATCACCGTGTTCGGCGTGTAGTGCGGGCGGAAGATCTCGTCGGTCAGACGCTCACGCATCTGGTTCTTCACGTCGCGAAAGCGTCCGTCCAGAGAGTTGCGCAGATGTTCCGCAGTAGTGGTCATACCCGACGGTAACCGATCGAGATTTACGGCCGAAGGTAAGCTCCGGCAGGTCAGCCGACATTGGACGGCTCGACGCCAAGTTGAACGTTCCGTTAACCAAAGGTGTCTATAGTCTCCTCCGCAGCCACGCGCATGTGGCCAATGGAAGGTGTGACATGGAAAGGACCACCCGCGCTTTCAGCAAGGAGGGCGCGGTTGAGATGGACGTCGTCGCTGCGGCCCTGCAGCCCAGGTTCGTGGTGGCCGCCGGACCGGAGCAGACGGTCTCGCGCACCTGGCTGGATACCTTTGATTGGCGGCTGCACTCCGCGGGGATTTCGCTGGAGTACGTCGAAGGTGGGCCGCTGATCCTGCAGTTGCCCGATGGATCCCGGTTGCAGGCCCCGCTGGCCGGACTGAAATGGCCCGCCCAGGTGCACGATCTGCCGCCCGGGCTGCTCCGCGATTCGCTGGCGCCGATCATTGCTCCGCGTGCCCTGATCCCGGTTGTCACCGTGCACGGCGCCACCCAGGAAAGCCGCGTCCTCAATGCCGACGACAAAACCGTTGCCCGTCTGCTGACCGAAAGCGTCGACGACGGCACCAGTCAGCTGCGGATCCAGCCGCTGCGCGGCTACGACGCCGCCGGTGACCGGATCACTCGTCTGCTGGCCCGTGTGGACGGGCTCACCGCAGTGACGACGACGCCGTACGACCTCGCGTTGATCCACGCAAGCCGCAGTCCCGTGAACGGAGACGGCGGCCCGCCGCAGCTGCGGGCCGAAACGCCGGCAGCGGTGGCGGTTGCGGAAATGCTGGCCGGGTTTGCGGCGGCCATCGAGGAGAATGCGCCGGGCACGATCGCGTCGATCGACATCGAATTCCTGCACGATCTACGGGTTGCGGTGCGCCGGACCCGTTCGATTCTCAAGCTCGCCGGCGACGTACTGCCCGAGAACCTCGCCGAGCGGTTCCAACCGGAATTCAAATGGCTGGGCGATCTGACGACGCCGGTGCGCGATCTCGATGTGTATTTGCTCGAGTTCGACGCCATGGCTGCTCGACTCACGTCGGCAGCTCCACACGACCTCGACCCGTTCCGTTCGTTTCTGGTGCGGCACCGCACTGCCGAACGGCGGCGGCTGGTGCGCGGGCTGCGATCACGGCGTTTCGAGCAGCTGATGGCCGAATGGCGCGACGCGCTGGCCCAAGTGACCGCCGACGCCGAGGGCGGCCCGACGGTCGCGATGCTGGCACGTCAGCGCATCACGCGGGCCTACCAAAGCGCAGTGCGGCGCGGTAAACGCATCACCGAGGAATCGCCGAGCGACGACGTGCATGCACTACGCAAGCGGTGCAAGGAGCTGCGCTACCTGCTCGAGGTGTTTCGGCCGGTGTGCGCCAAGACGGCACACCGTCGGTTGCTCAAAGAGCTCAAGTCGCTGCAGGACACTCTCGGCGACTTCCAGGACGGCGAGGTGCAGCGCGAAGCTGTCCGCGAATTCGCCGCGGCGATGATGGAGCAGGGGGCGGCACCGCCGGAGACGGTGTTGGCGATGGGGGAGATGGCCGCCCAACTCGACACCCATCAGCTGAAAGCGCGGGCCGCGCTAGCCGGCCGGTTACAACCGTTTCTGGCCGATGAAAACCGGGCTCTGGTGAAAGCACTCGTGCGCTGATGAAGATCTATGCGACGTACAACATCAAAGGCGGCGTGGGCAAGACATCGACCGCAGTGAACCTGGCGCACCTTGCCGCGCGGGGCGGTTACAACGTATTGCTATGGGACCTCGACCCGCAGGGTGCGGCGACCTACATGTTCCGGGTGCGGCCCAAAGTCAAGGGCGGTGGCCGGGCTCTCGTTGACGGCTCGCGAACCCTCGACGATGCGATCAAGGCGACCGATTTCGACGGACTCGATTTGCTGCCAGCCGATTTCAGCTACCGCAATATGGATGTGCAGCTCGATGACATGAAACGACCGACGCGACGGATCCGCCAGCTGTTGCGACCGATGGAAGGTCAGTACGACCTCGTCTTCCTCGACTGTCCACCGAGCATTTCGTTGTTGTCGGAAAACGTCCTGCACGCCGTCGATACCCTGCTGGTGCCGATGATCCCGGCGACGTTGTCGGTTCGCACCTTCGATCAATTGACAAGCTTCGTCAGCGATTTCGACGGCCGTCAACCGCAGGTGCAGGCGTTCTTTTCGATGGTGGACCGGCGCAAGCGGTTGCATTGCGACCTGGTGCAACACCTGTCCACCCAACGAGAGGGAATCCTGACGACCGCGATTCCGGCGTTGTCGATCATCGAGCAGATGGCCGAACAGCGAGGGCCGGTGACGGCTTTCGCGCCGCACAGCGCCGCGTCACATTGCTATAGAGCGTTGTGGTCGGAGATCAACGGGAGTTGATGCCGACGCGACGGCCGCCTCAATCGCCAGCGCAACGCGGCGGTGGCGATTACACCGAATCCGATCAGGACGCCCATGTCGCGCAGCCACTGGCCCGACGAGTGCTTCCACGAGTCATCGGCCTCGGCTAGCGGATTGACCGCGTGTACGTCGACGGTGGCAGCCGCGGCGGCGAAACCCCATCGAGACGGCACCAGTCCGGCGATCTGCTCCAGCGGAACCCGGCCGGATATCGGGAACAGCGCCCCGGCGAACACCAACGAGATCAGAACGATCAGCACGGCGATCAGCAGGATCTGCTCCGAGTACGTCGCAAGTAATGAGAAGCCGAGCGCGACCATCGCCGAGACGATGGCGGTGACGGCCAGCGCGATGAACAACTCGACGGTGGCCCCGAGCTTCCCGTGGCCAAGTAAAGCGCCGCCGTGGGCGGGCGCTTCGGTGCCGACGGTCGCAACGATGCTGATGACGGCGGTCTGGACGATAGCGATGAGGCTGTAGACGATGACCTTGCCGGCCAGAAATGCCGACGCGGACAAACCGTGCGCTTGTTCGCGCCGGAAGATGCGCTGCTCGCCGAACAGGTCGCGGATCCCCAGCGCCGTGCCCATCAGGACGGCACCGACGACGAGCACCGCGAGGATCTCGAGGGCCTGGTCGGGGCTGCTGCCGTACCGACTCGCCGGGCCCAGACCCGCGTCCCCGGGCACCAGCAGCGAGATTGCGCCGATAACCAACGGCAGGATGGTCAGGAAGATGAAGTAGCGCTGATCGGCCACCGTCAACCAGGCCTGCCGTCGGGCGGCGATGATGCTCTGGCGCAACAGGCTTGGGAGCGGCGGCGGAGCGGGGTGCTCGACGGACTCCAGTGGCTCCGGGTCCGCGGCCGGTGCATCTTGTTGGCGGGCCAGGTACGCGTCGTGTGCGCCGTATGGATCGGAGCGGACACGCTTGAGGATTACCGCCCAGTCGGTCGAACCCAGCTGCGTGCCGATCTGCGAGGGTGCGTCGGCGAACACCGGAATGCCCGTTGGCGTCAGCACCAGCACCCGGTCGCAGGCGTCGAGGTTGCTGGGCGCGGTGGTCACCACCACGACGACACGCCCCTCATCGGCGAGTCGCCGCAGCGTTTCCGACATCTCTTGTTCCGCTGCGGAATCGAGGTCGGCAGTCGGCTCGTCGAAAACCAGCAGCGACGGTTCGGTCAGCAATTCCACCGCCAGCGATGCGCGCTTTCGCTGGTCGACTGTCAGCTTGCCCGTCTTGACGGTGCGTAGCGCGCTCAGCCCCGTCTTCTCGAGTGCCGAGTGCACCACCTCGCGGCGGCGATCAGCGGAAGTACTTGGTGGCAAACGCAATTCGGCGGCATAGCGCAAGGCTTGCTCGAGGGTCAGTTGCGGATGCAGCAGATCGTGATGCGGCACCAGTCCGACATGCGGTCGCACGTCATCTGCGGCGACATCGTGGCCGTCGAAATCGACTGTGCCGCCGGTTGGTTGGATCGCGCCGCCGAGTACGTCGACCAGAGCGGACGTGCTCGCTTCTGAAAGCCCGACGACTGCGGTCACCGTGCCCGGTGACGCGGTGAAGGACAGATCTGCCAGCGCCTGCTCGCCATCGACGCTCAGCCGCACCCGACGTGCCTGCAGCGCACCGGTGATGCTCACCCGTTCCGGCGACGGCGATGGGACCTTTTCCTCGGCGGGCTGGTGCAGCTGAGTGGTCGGTGCGGGCTCCTGCGGCCGGGGTTGCGGCCGTCGCGGCAGCAGCTTTTGCATCGCACCGGTAAGCCGCGCAGTGACCGCCGCCCGCCTCGGCGCAGGCGGAGGGAAGGCCGGCGGCGACTCCGGCTCGGGCTGCTGCGGTGGTGGCGGTGGAGCTGGCTGAATCGGCGGTGGAGGTGACTGAAGCGGCGGTGGAGGTGGCTGAAGCGGCGGTGGAGGTGGCTGAAGCGG
>NZ_DATNJW010000473.1:0-3871 GCF_035603715.1 Mycobacterium sp.
GGCCTTGTCAAACGCTACGACGCGACAGAACCTGGCGAGCTGGTCGAAGAAGGCCTTGAATTCGGGGATGGTCCAGAACAGCTCGATGTGGGTGACGAACGGCCCGACGAAGACCAGCTCGATCGGTCCGTCGCCGAACACTTGGTACGCCAGGCTCAGATCGCCGCAAGATGCGTACGCCGTGTCCGCCACGGCATGAGCGTACTGCTGAACTGACCGATGTCGGGGTGAGCGGGTTGCGTGAACTCGCAGGGCGTCACGACGGACGGATCAGCCGTCCACAGGACCATCGTCGGGTCCACGCTCGGCGTCGCGCTCGAACTCGGCGATCGCCTCGTCGATTCCGCTGGTGTCGCCGCCGATCGAGCGGTCGATGAACCCGGCCGGATCGTCGAGATCCTCGGAGTTGGGCAGCAGATCAGGGTGTTGCCAGATCGCGTCGCGGGCGTCGACACCGACCGCCTGGGTCAGCCGCTCCCACAATGTCGCGGCCTCCCGCAACTTGCGTGGTCGCAGTTCCAGGCCGACCAGCGTCGCGAAGGTCTGCTCGGCCGGGCCGCCGGTGGCCCGGCGGCGGCGCAGCGTCTCACCGAGCGCGGCCGCGCCCGGAATGCGTTCGCCCAGTGCCGCATTCACCACGGTCTGCACCCAGCCCTCGATCAGAGCCAGCAGTATCTCGAGCCGTTCCAGCGCCTGGGTCTGCTCGGGTGTGGCCTGAGGCTCGAACACCCCCTGGGTGAGCAGCTGCTCGACGGCGGCCGGGTCATTCAGTGACGCCGGGTTGAAATCGCGGGCCAGCTCTTCGATTCCGTGCATGTCGATCTTCATGCCCTTGGCGTAGGCCTCGACGGCGCCGAGCAGCTGACTGGGCAACCACGGCACATGACTGAACAGGCGGTGGTGGGCGGCCTCTCGGGCCGCAAGGAAGGTGATGATCTCGCTACGCGGCTGCTCAAGACCATCTGCGAACGCCTCGATCGCGTCGGGCAGCAGCGCCGCAATGCCCTTGGGGCCCAACGGTAATCCGACGTCCGTCGACGTCAGGACCTCGCGAGCCAAGCGCGCCAGCGCCTGGCCCAGCTGCGAGCCGAATGCCATGCCGCCCATCTGCGACATCATCGACAGCAGCGGACCCGCCATGGCCTTGGCCTCGTCGGGCAGCGCCGACGCCCACACGGTGGCGATCTGCTGAGCCATCGGGTCGCACAGCCGCTTCCAGGTCTCCAGGGTGTTGTCCACCCAGTCGCTGGGCGTCCAGGCGACCGCCTTGGTGGTGCCCGCCGGCAGCGCGGTCACCCCGTCGAGCCAGGTCTCGGCGAGGTGGACGGCGTCGCCGATCGCCTCGCGGGTGGCAACTGGGATGGGAGCGACGAAGCCGATCGTGCTGGACGCGAGTTGGCGGGCCAGCTCATAGTTCACCGGACCCGAGGATTGGCCACCCATGGAGCCGGCGCTGAACATCTGCCCGAGTCGGGTGAACATCTGGCCGAGGTCGGCCACGTTGAACTCGCCACCGAGGCCGCCCAGGCCGAATGGGTCAGCAGACCCCGAGCCGGACTCGGGGTCGTTCTCGCGGCGCTTGTCGCGGTCCGGATCGTCTCCGGAGGAGAAGCCGAAAGGCAGGTCAGCCATGTCCTCAACGGTACTCATCTCCCACCCGCGACGCGCGGCCCGTTGTCACGCTCTGAGTGAACCCGCCCGCCACGAACCTCAGCGCTCTGACCACTCCGTCTAGTCTTGGCGACGTGAACAGGCGGATTCTGACGCTGATCGTGGCGTTAATCCCGATCGTGGTCTTCGGCGTGCTGCTCGCAGTGGTGACGGTGCCTTACGTGTCGCTGGGTCCGGGCCCGGCCTTCGACACGCTCGGGGAGGTCGACGGCAAGCAGGTGGTCGACATCAAAGGCACCCAGACGCACCCGACGACGGGCCACCTGGATATGACGACGGTGTCTCAGCGTGACGATCTCAGCCTGGCCGAGGCGCTCACGCTGTGGCTGTCCGGGCAGGAACAGTTGATGCCGCGTGACCTGGTCTACCCGCCGGGCTCGTCGCGCGAGGACGTCGACAAGGCCAACGACGCCGATTTCAAAGAGTCGGAGCACAACGCCGAGTTCGCGGCCCTGGGTTATCTGAAATACCCGGAGGCCGTGACCGTTGTGACGCTGACCGATCCCGGACCTTCGGTGGGTAAGTTGCAGGCCGGTGACGCCATCAAAGCCGTCGACGGTAAGCCGATGGCCACCGTCGAGCAGTTCACCTCGTATCTGAAGACCACCAAACCCGGACAAAACGTCGCGGTCGACTTCCAACGCAAAAATGCGCCGCCCGGGGTTGCCCACATCACGTTGGGCCATCACCCGAAAGGTGATTACGGCTTTGTCGGCGTCTCGGTGACGGACGCGCCGTGGGCGCCGTTCGCGGTCGATTTCAACCTCGCCAACGTGGGCGGGCCCTCTGCGGGCCTGATGTTCAGCTTGGCGGTCATCGACAAGCTCACCACCGGCAGCCTCGCCGGCTCGAAGTTCGTGGCGGGCACCGGCACGATCAAGCCGGACGGCGAAGTGGGCCGGATCGGCGGCATCCTGCACAAGATGAGCGCGGCCCACGATGCCGGCGCGACCGTGTTTCTGGTGCCGGCCGAGAACTGCTACGAGGCAAACTCCAAACAAGTGCCCGGTTTGCAACTGGTGAAGGTCGACAACCTCGGTGCGGCAGTGGACGCGCTGCACGCCGTCGCCGCCGGCGGGAAACCGCCGAGCTGCTGACACCCGATGCGCGCCGCAGGGCGGCGCGAGGAGCAGCAGGGCAATCAGACGGAGTGCGTACAGTTGAAACGCCGAGGACAAACGAGCAGGGAGCGTAGCTAGTGGGGATGCGGCCCGCCGCCAGGATGCCGAAGCTGACTCGACGCAGCCGGACTCTGATCGCGATCGCTCTGACCGTGATCGGGCTGCTGCTCGTCGGCCCGCGACTGATCGACGCTTACGTCGACTGGCTCTGGTTCGGCGAGCTGGGCTACCGGTCGGTGTTCTCCACCGTGCTGGTGACCCGGCTGATCGTGTTCGTGGTGATCGGGTTGCTGGTCGGCGGCATCGTCTTCGCAAGCCTGGCCATGGCGTATCGCACCCGGCCGGTCTTCGTGCCGAGCAACGGCAGTGATCCGGTGGCGCGCTATCGCACCGTGGTGATGTCGCGGTTGCGGGTGATCGGTATCGGCGTCCCGGTCGCGATCGGCTTGCTCGCCGGTGTTGTCGCACAGACCTATTGGGTGCGCATTCAGCTGTTCCTGCACGGCAGCGACTTCGGCGTTCGTGACCCCCAGTTCGGCAAGGACCTTGGTTTCTACGCCTTCGAGCTGCCGTTCTACCGGCTGGTACTCAGCTTCTTCTTTGTTGCGCTGTTTTTGGCCTTTGTGGCGAACTTGTTGGCCCACTACGTCTTCGGCGGCATCCGGCTGTCCGGACGCACCGGAGCATTGAGCCGCTCGGCGCGCATCCAGTTGGTCAGCCTGGTCGGAACGCTGGTATTGCTCAAGGCGTTCGCGTACTGGCTGGATCGCTACGAGCTGCTGTCCCACACCCGTGCTGGCAAGCCGTTCACCGGGGCCGGATACACCGATATCAACGCGGTGCTGCCGGCCAAGCTGATCCTGCTGGCGATCGCGTTGATCTGTGCGGTGGCGGTGTTCTCGGCGGTTGTGCTGCGAGACTTGCGAATTCCATCGATCGGTCTGGTGTTGCTGCTGCTTTCGTCGATGGTCGTCGGCGCGGCGTGGCCGTTGATCGTCGAGCAGATCAGCGTCAAACCCAATGCGGCGCAAAAGGAACGCGAATACATCAGCCGAAGCATCACCGCGACCCGGCAAGCC
>NZ_DATNJW010000474.1:0-3474 GCF_035603715.1 Mycobacterium sp.
AACCGGCTCGACGGGGTGCGGGCGGCGGTGAACTTCGCCCTCGAGCGGGCCCATGTGCAGCACGAGTCCGAGGTGTCGGCCGGTGATTTGATCCGCGCGGTGGAGTCGACGGGCTACCACGCGTCGGTGGCCGTCGACCTCTTCAGCCACGACGATGACGAGCCGCAGGACCTGTTGCGTTCACGGCTGATCTGTTCGGCGCTGCTGGCGATTCCGATCGTGGCGGTGTCGATGCTGATGGGCTGGCAGTTTGTCGGCTGGCAGTGGGTGGCGCTGGCGTTGACAACGCCGATCGTGGCGTGGGGCGGCTACCCGTTTCACCGCTTGGCGCTGCTCGGCGCGCGTCATCGCACCTCGACGATGGACACCCTGGTGTCGCTGGGCACGCTGGCCGCCTACCTGTGGTCGACGGCAGCGGTCTTACGCGGTGCGGGTCCGGTCTACTTCGAGGTCGCGGCCGCGGTCACGGTGTTCCAGCTGGCCGGCCGTTACGCCGAGGCACGGGCCAAGCGTGCCTCGGGGGCTGCGCTGCGCTCGCTGCTGAGCCTGGGCGCCAAGGACGCCGCGGTCCTGCGCGACGGCGATGAGCTTCGCGTGCCAATCGCGCAACTGCAGGTTGGCGACGTCGTCGTCGTGCGGCCGGGGGAGCGGGTCGCCACCGACGGCGAAATCATCGACGGGACAACGGCATTGGACACCTCGGCGATGACCGGCGAGCCGGTACCGGTCGACGTGGCTGCCGGCGACACGGTGGTCGGCGGCTCCCTGAACACCTACGGCCGTGTGCTGGTGCGCGCCACCCGAGTCGGCGCCGACACCCAACTGGCCCGGATGGCCAAGTTGGTCAGCGACGCCCAGAACAACAAGGCGCCGGTGCAACGGATGGCCGACCGGGTCGCGGCGGTATTCGTCCCGGCGGTGCTGGCGATCGCGGCGGCGACGATGGCCTGCTGGCTGATGGCCGGGCAGCCGGTCGCGTCGGCGTTCACCGCGGCCGTCGCGGTGCTGATCATCGCCTGCCCATGCGCCCTCGGGCTGGCCACCCCGACGGCGATCCTGGTCGGCACCGGGCGCGGCGCGCAATTGGGCATCCTGATCAAGGATCCGCGGGTGCTGGAGACCGTGCACGGCGTCGACACGGTCGTGTTCGACAAGACCGGAACCCTGACGACCGGAGCGATGGCGGTGGCTGACGTCCAGCCCCGGCCCGGCGAGGACGCCGACGCGGTGCTGGCCCGCGCGGCAGCAGTCGAGTCGGCATCCGAGCATCCGGTGGCGGCGGCGATCGTGGCGGCCGCCCACGCTCGCGGACTCGCGCCTCGCAGCGGCCCGGAGCGGTTCGTCAACGATCCGGGCACCGGTGTGGTGGGTGTGGTCGACGGTGTCGAGGTTGCGGTGTCGCGAGCCGGCTCGCTGGCCGGCGTCGACCTGCTGGCGCCGACACGTCAGACCGCGGTGCAGGTGGCTTGGGGCGGGCAGCTCCGCGGCGTCATCACCCTGGCCGACCAGATCAAGCCCGGCAGCGCCGCGGCGATCGCCGACCTCAAGACCATGGGCATCACCCCGATGCTGCTCACCGGCGACAGCGCCGCGGTGGCCCAGCAGGTCGCCGACGCGGTGGGCATCGCGCCGGCCGATGTGATCGCCGATGTGCTGCCGACCGAAAAGGCCGACGCCGTCAAGCGTTTGCAGGCGCAGGGCCGAACGGTGGCCATGGTCGGCGACGGCGTCAACGACTCGGTGGCACTGGCCATCGCCGACATCGGCATGGCGATGGGCAGCGGCGCCGACGCGGCGATCGATGCGGGCGACCTGACGCTGATGCGCACCGACGTGCACACTGTGCCGACTGCGCTGCGGCTGTCGGCGCGCACGCTGCGCACCATCCGGATGAACCTGTTCTGGGCCTTCGCCTACAACGCCGCGGCCATCCCGCTGGCCGCGATGGGTCTGCTCAACCCGATGATCGCCGGAGCGGCGATGGCCTGCTCGTCGCTACTCGTGGTGACAAATAGCTTGCGGCTCAAGCAGTTTCATGCTTAGAGCCAGGCGAGCTCGCTCGGCAGCTGCTGACGCCAGAACGCCTCGTCGTGCCCACCTGGCCAGAAACCACCGGCGGGCGGCGTGCGCAGCTGGGCGATGAACTGATGCGCGGCCGGGGCGAAGCGGTCGTCGTTGCCGCAGTCGATCCGCAGCGGAATCGACGACAGCGCCGGCAGCCCGAAGACGGTGTTCTGCGTCCAGTCGTCGTAGCTGTCGAACGCCCCGAGCGTGCTGGCGGTGTAGGACTGGTACAGCGCCGGGCTGACGGCGCAGATCCCGGCGGTCCGTGCCGGACCCAGCCGGGCGCCCAGCAGCATCGCGCCATAGCCGCCCATCGACCAGCCGATGAAACCCACTCGGGTGATGTCCAGGTTCATCGTCGCCAGCATCGGGATCAGCTCGTTGAGCACCATCGCGCCCGCGTCCTCGCCGCCGGCCCGCCGGTGCCAGTAGCTGTCGCCGCCGTCGACCGCGACCACCGCGAACGGCGGCCGGCCCGCGTTGACCATTGCGGCGAGTCCCTCTTCGACGCCGAAGCTCATCACCTGCTTGGCGCTGCCCCGCACGCCGTGCAGGGCGATCACCGGGCGTAGCGGCGCGATCTGGCCGGGCGGCCTGGCGATGACGTAGTTGGTCAGGATGCCGCCGCGGGCCGCCGAGACGAACGAGCCGGACACCTTGGTCGGCATTGGCGCGGGAGCGGCGACCGGCGGCGCGGGGGCGGCGACCGGTGGCGCAGGCGGCCCGGGCGGGGCCGCGGGTCCGAAGGGGCCGGGGTCGGCCGGCACCCGGCTGGGATCGAGCAGCGCGCCGAACGTCCAGATTCCCGCAGCTCCGGCGACGGCACTGGCACCAAGGCGCAGAGCAGCGCGGCGTGACAGTTCAGGCACGAGCGTCATAATGCCGCGTCGGCAGCGCTACTCCAATAACCGTGCCGTCTCGATAGCGCAACGTATTCATCGTGCGACGCTGATGGCCGCCGGACACAACTTGGTACAAAGTACGAAATATGTAACACTGTTCAACATGACCGAGCTGAGTGAGTCTCCTGCCGGGCAGACCACCGACGCACTGCCGCTGGGGCCGCAGTCGCTGGTGTGGCGATACTTCGGCGACAACCGGATGTTCCTGATCGGGCCGCGGCCCGCAGTGCTGCAGAACATGCTCGCCGAACTCGGGCAAGGCGTGCTGGACCACTCGGTGTTCTTCAGCGACACCTCGGCGCGGATCAAGCGCTCACTGCCGCCGATTTTCAGAACCGTCTACGGATCGGACGATGACAACACCGGTCAGCAGGTCCGTGACTTCCACCACCAGATCAAGGGCGAAATGCCCAGCGGCGACCGGTATCACGCGTTGGACCCCGACACTTACTTCTGGGCGCACGCCACCTTCGTCGAGCAGGTGCTCTACTTCGCCGACACCTTCGTC
>NZ_DATNJW010000475.1:0-5714 GCF_035603715.1 Mycobacterium sp.
GTAGAACGACAAGTCGACACCGGAATGCTTTGAGTGCGTGGACAAGTCGAAGTCAGTGCGGTTGGCGACTCCCTCGAGCTCACCCCACGGGTTACCCGAGAAGCCGAACTTGTACTCGATATCGACGGTGCGGTCGGAGTAGTGCGACAGCTTCTCTTTGGGGTGTTCATACAACCGCAGGTTCTCCGGATCGATGCCGAGGTCGGTGTACCAGGCCAGCCTGGTATCGATCCAATACTGGTGCCACTCGGTGGCGGTCGCGGGCTCGACGAAGAACTCCATCTCCATCTGCTCGAACTCGCGGGTGCGGAAGATGAAGTTGCCCGGCGTGATCTCGTTGCGGAAGCTCTTGCCGATCTGGCCAATGCCGAACGGCGGCTTGCAGCGCGAGGTCGTGACCACGTTGGCGAAGTTGACGAAGATGCCCTGCGCGGTCTCGGGCCGCAGATAGTGCAGCCCCTCTTCGGTCTCGATCGGGCCGAGATACGTCTTGAGCATCATGTTGAATTCGCGCGGTTCGGTCCACTGACCTTTGGTGCCGCAGTCGGGGCAGACGATCTCGCTCATCGGCACGTCGTCCGGTTCCCCGCCCTTCTTCAGTGCGTAGGCCTCCTGCATGTGGTCCTGCCGGTGGCGCTTGTGGCAGTTCAGGCATTCCACCAGTGGGTCGTGGAAGACCTCGACGTGTCCCGAGGCGACCCACACCTCGCGCGGCAGAATGATCGACGAGTCCAGGCCCACGACGTCGTCGCGGCCGGTCACCACCGAGCGCCACCACTGCCGCTTGATGTTCTCCTTGAGTTCCACGCCCAACGGCCCGTAGTCCCATGCCGATTTGGTCCCGCCGTAGATCTCGCCGGCGGGATAGACCAGGCCACGCCGTTTGGCGAGGTTGACGACGGTGTCGATGACGGACGCCACGAGGTGATGTCTCCTGATGTTGGGAAAGGCGGACGATCCGTCATCCTAGCGATCCGCTGCGGGCTCTTTGACATGCGTGATCATGCATGTGACAGTGGAGGCAGTATGTCCCTCTCATCCTCGACCGCAGCCGATGGCGACGAGCTGGTCGTCGAGCACCAGCACAGCGACTCCGCCGAGCTGCCGACGCCACCGCCGCGCGAGATTCTCGACGCTGCCGGCGAGCTGCTGCGTGCGCTGGCCGCGCCGGTGCGGATCGCAATCGTGCTGCAGCTGCACGTGTCCCAGCGGTGTGTGCACGAGCTGGTCGATGCGCTCGGCGTGCCGCAGCCTCTGGTCAGCCAACACCTGAAGATTCTCAAAGCCGCGGGCGTGGTCGCCGGCGAGCGGTCAGGACGCGAGGTGCTGTACCGGCTGGCCGATCATCACCTGGCCCATATCGTGGTCGACGCCGTCGCGCATGCGGGCGAGGAAAAGCTATGAGTGCTGCAGCCGGCGAAACCAAGGCTGGTGTGCGGTCCACTCGGCAGCGGGCGGCGATCGCGAGCCTGCTGGACACCCTGGACGATTTCCGTTCGGCTCAAGAGCTGCACGACGAGCTGCGTCGGCGCGGCGAGAACATCGGGCTGACCACCGTCTACCGCACGCTGCAGTCGATGGCCAGTGCGGGCATGCTCGACACGCTGCGCAACGACACCGGTGAATCGGTCTACCGGCGCTGCTCCGAACACCATCACCACCACCTGGTGTGCCGCAGTTGCGGGTCGACGGTGGAGGTGGGCGATCGTGAGGTCGAGGCGTGGGCGGCCGAGGTTGCGACCAAGCACGGGTTCTCCGACGTCAGCCACACCATCGAGATCTACGGCACCTGCTCGGACTGCCGCCGCTGACGCGGCGCTATGCCGTTACCGCGCGCCGGATTTCGGCACCCTTGTCGAGCACCATCAACGCCAGCGTGCGCAGCGCATCGTCGTTGAGGCCATTGCCCGGAAAGTTGTAGCGCAAGACGACGTCTGCGGCCTTGCCGGAATTACGTTTGGCCGGCCCGTCGGCGGCCTTCTCCACCAACGTCACCGATCCCAGCAGGGTGGAGTTCGACTGCGCGGCCACACTGTCGCGAATCTTCTTGGTCAGCACGAGATCCCACGCCACCATCTGCGTCAGCGACACCAGATCCAGGTCCTCGTTGATCGTCACCACCCGCAGCGACGCGATCGTGCCGGCATGGTGGACGGTCAGCGCTCCGTCAGATTCCTCCTCGACCGGCAGCACTTCGGAAAGCACCGTCAGCAACCGCTCCTGCAACGAGGGCATCAGTGTGGTCCCATTCCGCGCCGGGGAGACGGAGTGCGATGTGCCTGGCCCTGCTCACCCCGGTTACCCATCACGCCGTCCCGAAACGTCGATGCCGCAACGCGTACTCTTCGCAGGCCGCCCAGAGGTCGCGGCGGTCGTAGTCGGGCCAGAGGGTGTCCTGAAAGATGTACTCCGCATAGGCCGCCTGCCACAGCATGAAGTTACTGGTCCGCTGTTCACCAGAAGTCCGTAACAGCAGATCCACGTCGGGAATGTCCGGGCGATGCAAGTGCCGGGCGACGGTCGCCTCGGTGACCCGTTCGGGGTTCAGCTTGCCCGCCGCGGCCTCGCGCGCGATATCCCTTGCAGCTTCGGCGATTTCGGTGCGGCCCCCGTAGTTGACGCAGTAATTCACCGTGATCACGTCGTTGTGCAGGGTCAACTGCTCTGCGATCGCCAACTCGTTGATGACGCTGCGCCACAGGCGTGGACGCGAGCCCACCCAACGGATCTTGACGCCCATCTCGTTGAGGTTCACCCGGCGACGGCGCACCACGTCGCGGTTGAATCCCATCAGGAACCGGACTTCGTCGGCGGAGCGCTTCCAGTTCTCGGTGGAGAACGCGTAGAGGCTAAGCCACTTGATGCCTATCTCGATTGCACCGCAGACGATGTCGATGACGACCGCCTCGCCCATCTTGTGGCCCTCAACTCGCGGCAGCCCGCGCTGGGTGGCCCAACGGCCATTCCCATCCATCACGATCGCGACGTGATTGGGCAACTGCTCGGCCGGGATTCGCGGCGCGGCCGCTTTGGAGATGTGCTGTGGCGGCCGGCGGGGCCCGCCGTCGGGTGAGCGCGGCAACGCGGGGAAGACCACCGGCCACGTGGAAGTGTCAGGAAAGACCGGATAGTCGTCGGGCGCCGGGGCAAGCTGCGGGAAGTCGGACTTCCGCTTGCGCTCAGCCCTCCGCTCTGAGCGGCTCACCCGGCTCGTCTCCATGGGCCACATCCTGCCTGACCAGAGCTATCCGGCGGTCGAGGAGGCTCTGATCGATCACATCGACCCGCCGGATCCGCTCGACCAACGGCAGTGTTCGCAGTTGCCGCTCCAGATGCCATTGCAGGTGAGCGGCCACCAATCCGCTGACCTGACTGTGGGCAGATTGCGGCGCACCCTCCGCGGCTTCCCAATCGCCGTCGCGCAGCGCTGCCATCAGATCCAGCACGCCCAGGGGCGGTGTCGTCGCACCGGCCGGGCGGCAGTAGTTGCACACGCTGCCACCCGCGGCGACGTGAAACGCCCGGTGCGGGCCCGGTGTCGCGCAGCGCGCGCATTCGGTCAGCGCCGGAGCCCACCCGGCGATGCTCATCGCGCGGAGCAGGTACGCATCGAGCACCAGCTCGCGAGGTCGGCTGCCGTCGGCCACCGCCCGCAGCGCACCAACCGTGAGCCGATGTAGCTCCGGGGCGGGTGCCCGCTCCTCGCCGGCCAGGCGTTCGGCGGTTTCCAACATCGCGCACGCGCTGGTGTAGCGGCCGTAGTCGCTGACGATGTCGGTGGCGAACGCGTCAAGCGAGACGACCTGCGTGACGATGTCCAGGTTGCGGCCCGGGTGCAGTTGTACGTCGATATGCGCGAATGGTTCGAGTCGCGCCCCGAATTTGCTGCGAGTGCGGCGCACACCTTTGGCCACCGCGCGAACCAACCCGTGGTCGCGGGTGAGCAGGGTGACGATCCGGTCGGCTTCGCCGAGCTTGTGCTGGCGCAACACCACCGCTCGATCCCGGTACAACCGCATAGATATCAGTTTGTCACCACGTTGCGACGGCACCCGGTGCACGCGCCGATAATGTCGATACCGATGAGTAACTCCCCCGATCGCCGCTTCCCGACGTTGACCGACCAGCTCTACCAGCTGGCCAGCGGTGAGGTGACCTCTGCCGAGTTGGTACGTCACTCGCTGCACGCCATCGGCCTCAGCCAATCGACGCTGAACGCCTTCCGGGTGGTGCTCACCGAGACGGCGCTGACCGACGCCGCCCAGGCCGATCGCCGCCGCGCCGCCGGCGACCAGTCACCGCTGCTGGGCGTACCGATCGCGGTCAAAGACGACGTCGACGTCGCCGGGCAACCAACCGCCTTCGGCACCTCCGGGTATGTGCAGCCGGCCACCCAGGACGCCGAGGTGGTTCGACGCCTCAAGGCCGCCGGTGCCGTGATCGTCGGCAAGACCAACGCCTGCGAACTGGGCCAGTGGCCGTTCACCAGCGGACCCGGCTTCGGCCATACCCGCAACCCGTGGTCACGCAGGCACACCCCGGGCGGATCCTCCGGGGGCAGCGCGGCCGCGGTGGCCGCCGGACTGGTCACCGCCGCGATCGGCTCCGACGGCGCGGGCAGCGTTCGTATCCCGGCGGCCTGGACCCACCTCGTCGGCATCAAACCGCAGCGTGGCCGCATCTCGACGTGGCCGCTGCGCGAGGCATTCAACGGGATCACGGTCAACGGCGTGCTGGCCCGCACGGTCGCCGATGCGGCGCTCGTGCTGGATGCGGCGTCCGGCAACGTCGACGGCGACCTGCACAAGCCGCGACCGGTCAAGGTGTCCGACCATGTCGGCATCGCACCAGGTCCCCTGCGCATCGCGTTGTCAACCGGGTTCCCGTTCACCGCTTTTAAAGCCCGCCTGCACCCGGAGATCAGGGCGGCGCTGCAATCGACGGGCGACCAGCTTCGACTGCTCGGCCACAGCGTCGTCTCGGGTAATCCCGACTACGGACTGCGGCTGTCATGGAACTTCTTGTCGCGGTCCACATCCGGGCTGCTGGACTGGGCCGAGCGGTTGGGCGACGGCGTGGAGTGGGATCACCGGACGCTCTCCAACATGCGGATCGGCCGGGTGCTTTCACAACACATATTGCGCGCCGCCCGTGCGCACGAGGCCGCCGATCAGCGTCGGGTGGGCTCGATCTTCCGCATCGTGGATGTCGTGCTGGCGCCGACCACCGCGCTGCCTCCCCTGCCGGTGCATGCCTTCGACCGGCTCAGCGGCCTGGGTACCGATCGCGCGATGATCGCCGCCTGCCCGGTGACCTGGCCCTGGAATGTGTTGGGCTGGCCGTCGATCAATGTCCCGGCGGGTTTCACTTCCGACGGCTTGCCGATCGGCGTGCAACTGATGGGCCCGGCCAACAGCGAACCACTGCTGGTGTCGCTGGCGGCCGAGTTGGAAGCGCTGGGCGGCTGGGCGGCAAAACAGCCGGACGTCTGGTGGAACACCGAGACCGAAGCGCTGCGATAACCCGCGTTCTCTACCTCAAAAGCCAAGTCTGCCAAGCTGTTTAGGATCGCGCTGCCAGTTCTTGGCAACCTTGACGCGCAGGTCGAGATAAACCTTGGTGCCCAACAGCTTCTCGATCTGCGTGCGCGCGGCGGTACCCACCTCACGCAGCCGCGCCCCGCCCTTGCCGATCACGATGCCCTTCTGGCTGTC
>NZ_DATNJW010000476.1:0-4621 GCF_035603715.1 Mycobacterium sp.
AAGGAAGACCTGCAGCGGGTGCGACCGGACCTGGACGGCAACGCGATCATGGACCTGCTCGGCATTCCGGCCGGTCCACAGGTCGGCGAGGCGTGGCGGTATCTCAAGGAGTTGCGGCTGGACCGCGGGCCGCTGACCCACGAGGAGGCCACCGCTGAGCTGCTGTCCTGGTGGAAGGACCACGGGAACCAGTAGCGGCCCGGCCGCGTCGGACCGGCATGGAGTATTGCCTGAGCGCCGGTGACGGCGCAGCAACGATGTGGGACCGCGGACCGGATCTCGACCTCAACGGCGACGGCCGGCTCGACGCGGTCGGCCTCGATTTCGACGGCGACGGTCTGGCCGACGATGCCCTGGCCGATCTGGACGGGGACGGCATCGCCGACCATGCCGTTCTCGACGTCGACGGCGCAGAGGAACGCTATTTCACCGACGACGGCTCGGGTACCTGGGCGGTCGCCGCGGACCGTCCGGCGCGGGAGGCCTCCGGACTGCGCTGGTTCGGGCTGGACGGCGCCGAGCACACCGGTAACCCGTTGTCGGACTTCGGCGCCGAGGGCCGTGCCGAGGTGCGGCTGCTCGACAGCGATGGCAACGGCCTGGCCGACCGCGCGATCACGTCCGGCGAGAACGGTGTCACGGGCTACGTCGACACCGACGGCGACGGGCGGTGGGACGTCAAGCTGACCGACACCGACGGCGACGGGGCCGCCGACGCGGCCAGCGCGTTAGCGCCCAAACCGTAGATCCCCTCTGGAGGCAGCGGCCCGGTACTGTGACGGCCCATGAACTCCGACCAGTCGTCGTCTGACTCGGTGGGCGCTGCCCTGATCGAGATCCTGAGCGAGGACCTCAACATCGACGTAAGCCGGGTGACGCGGGAGTCCCGGCTGGTGGACGACGTCGGCCTGGACTCGGTGGCCTTCGCGGTGGGCATGGTCGCAATCGAAGACAAGCTCGGGGTGGCGGTGTCCGAACAGGAGCTG
The DNA here is from genome assembly GCF_035603715.1 of Mycobacterium sp. Taxonomy (GTDB): domain Bacteria; phylum Actinomycetota; class Actinomycetes; order Mycobacteriales; family Mycobacteriaceae; genus Mycobacterium. The sequence goes on from NZ_DATNJW010000476.1 coordinate 987, forward strand.
CTCGGTTGCGACACCGTCGGCGACCTCGAAAACGTGATCCGGGCAAAGGTCCCGGTCGGCCAGTGAGCGCGCTGGCCATCGCCCTGTCCGGGGCGATGCGCGCCTCAACTCACGACTTGGTGGTCTTCGACAAGGACGCCGACGCCTGGACGCGGCACCCGTGGTCGCAGGTTCACGCGCGCGCGCAGGGCATCGCGATCCGCATCCTGGACCAGCCGCATCCCGGGGCGGTCGGCCTGGTCGGCGAGCCGACCGCGGACTTCGTCGCGGCCATTGACGCGACCTGGCTGGCCGGCCAGAGCGTGTCGATCCTGCCCGGACCGGTCCGCGGTGCCGATCCGCAGCAGTGGGCCCACGCCACGCTGACCCGGTTCGCCGGTCTCGGTGTGCGCACGATCTTCAGCCACGGCGCCGAACTCGGCCTGCTCAGCGGTGTCGACGGGACGGCGACTGTGCTCGATCTCGGGGCCGTCGCTCACGAACCGTCCACCGGCTTCACACCGGCCGAGGCTGCCGCCGGCACGCCGGCGGTACTACAGGGCACCGCGGGGTCTACCGGGAATCCGCGCACTGCGCAGCTGTCGCCGGACGCGGTGCTGAACAACGTGAACGGTCTGCTCAGCCGCTTCGGTGTCGACCCGGCGGTGGACGCCGGCTGTACCTGGCTGCCGCTGTATCACGACATGGGTTTGACGTTCCTGCTCAGCGGCGCGCTGAGCGGGGCGCCGATGTGGCTGGCGCCGACGTCGGCGTTCACCGCGTCACCGTTCCGCTGGTTGCGCTGGCTCAGCGAAAGCGGCGCGTCGCTGACCGCGGCGCCGAACATGGCCTACAGCATGATCGGCAAGTACGCCCGGCTGGTGTCGGACGTCGACCTGGGCCGGGTGCGGGTGACGATCAACGGCGGCGAGCCCGTCGACTGCGCGGGCATGGAGCGGTTCGCGAATGCGTTGAGCGGGTTCGGCTTTGACGCCGGCGCGTTGGCACCGTCCTACGGGTTGGCCGAATCCACCTGCGCGGTCACCATCCCCGCGCCGGGAACCGGCCTGTTGTACGACGAAGTCCGTTCCGCCGCAGACGATTCCGAGACACGTAGGCAAGCGATTCTGGGCGAGCCGATCCCCGGGATGGAAATCCGGATCAGCCCGGCGCCGCAGCGCTCCGCCGAACTGCCCGGTCGCGATGTCGGCGAGATCGAGATCCGCGGTACCTCGATGATGTCGGGGTATTTGGGCGAGGCCCCGCTGGAGCCCGGTGCCTGGTTCCCGACCGGAGATCTGGGCTACCTCACCGACGACGGTCTGGTGGTCTGCGGGCGGGCCAAGGAGATCATCACCATCGCGGGCCGCAACGTCTTTCCCGCTGAGATCGAACGGGTCGCCGCCGAAATACGGGGCGTGCGTGCGGGTGCCGTGGTGGCCGTCGGCACCGACGACGACAGCACCCGGCCGGGATTGGTGATCACCGCCGAGTTCCGCGGCCCCGACGAAGCCGGCGCCCGCAGCGAGCTGGTCGCCAAAGTAGCGTCCGAGTGCGGCATCGTGCCTGCCAACGTGGTGTTCGTCCGGCCGGGTTCGCTGCCGCGCACCTCATCGGGCAAGTTGCGGCGGCTGGAAGTCAAACGCAACCTGACCGCGGTGACCACATGACCGCAGAGCTGAGCATCGACGAATACCGGGCGCTGCTCGACGGGGTATTCAATGACGACGTCGTTAAGTGGACCGCGGAAGCCGAAGCCAGCGAGCGGTTTCCGCGCAAGCTGATCGAGCATCTGGGTGAGCGTGGTGTGTTCGCGCACAAGTGGCGCAACGGCCAGCATCCCGACGTGGCCAAGCTCGTCGCGTTGGCGTTCGCCTTGGGGCGGCTCGGCTCGGCGGGTATCGGTGTCGGCGTCAGCCTGCACGACTCGGCGATCGCTATCCTGCGCCGCTTCGCCCGGTCGGATTACCTCAAGGACATCTGCGAGCAGGCCATCCGTGGCGAAGCGGTGCTGTGTATCGGCGCGTCCGAAGAGTCGGGCGGTTCGGACCTGCAGATCGTCGAGACCGAAGTCCGTTCTGTCCGTGACGGATTCGAGGTCCGAGGCGTCAAGAAGTTCGTGTCGCTGTCGCCGGTGGCCGACCACATCATGGTGGTGGCCCGCGGTGTGGACCACGACCAGACCAGCCGGCACGGCAACGTGTTGGTGATCGCGGTGCCGATAGCTCAAACCGACGTACAGGTGCCGTACCGCAAAGTAGGCGCCGGACCGCTGGATACGGCCGCGGTGCACATCGACACCTGGGTGCCCGCCGATGCGCTAATCGCCCGCCCCGGAACGGGTTTGGCGGCGATTTCCTGGGGATTGGCCCACGAGCGGATGTCGATCGCGGGGCAGGTCGCCGGGGGTTGCCAACGGGTAATCGGCATCACCCACGCGAGGATGGTCGAGCGCCGGCAGTTCGGTGCGACGCTGTTCGAGCACCAGGCGCTACGGCTGCGCCTCGCTGATCTGCAGGCCCGCGTCGACCTACTTCGCCATGGGCTGAACGGAATCGCGGCCGAGGGCCGGCTTGATCTGCGGGCCGCGGCGGCGGTGAAGGTCACCGCCGCACGCCTTGGCGAAGAGGTGCTATCGGAGTGCATGCACATCTTCGGCGGCTCCGGTTATCTGGTCGACGAGACACCGCTCGGCCGGTGGTGGCGGGATATGAAGCTGGCCCGGGTCGGCGGCGGCACTGACGAGGTGCTGTGGGAATTGGTCGCCGCGGCAATGAAACCCGACTACGACGGCTACCACGACCTACGCGGTGGCTAGCCGCACGGATCGGCGGCCGAATTTTGTCGTACCCCGTTGCCATGATGGGGACATGTCCTTGACCGCAACGCCACCCGCGGCAGTGAGTCCTGCCGAGCGTCTCGAGGTGTTGTTCGAGGAGTTGGCGGAGTTGACCGGTCAGCGCAACGCCATTGATGGGCGCGTCGTTGAGATCGTCGCCGAGATCGATCGCGACGAGCTGTGGGGGGCGACGGGTGCGCGGTCGGTGCCGGCGTTGGTGGCCTGGAAGCTGGGCGCGTCATCGGGAAATGCATACACGATCGCCACCGTGGCGCGTCGGCTGCAGGAGTTTCCCCGCTGCGCGGCAGGCATGCGGGAGGGGCGGCTGTCGCTGGATCAGGTCGGCGTCATCGCCGCACGGGCTGGCGAGGGATCCGACGAGCACTACGCGCAGCTAGCCAGCGTCGCGACGGTTAACCAGCTGCGCACCGCGGTCAGGCTCGAACCACGGCCAGAGCCCGAGCCTCGGCCAGAGCCCGAGCGCTCGATCACCACGACCAGCAACGAGCAGGGCAGCTGCTATCGGATCAGACTTGACCACCACGACGCCGCGAAGTTCAACGCCGCCTTGGCGTCTCACCTTGACGCGCTGATCGCGGAATGGAAGCACGATCATGGCACTGGCGCGGGCGACCCGGATCAGCAACCCCCGTTGCCCACCACCGGCGAGGCGTTCATGCGCCTCATCGAGGCCGGCTGGGACGCCGATGCGGCGCGACGCCCGCACGGGCAACACACCACCGTGGTGGTGCACATCGACGTCGAACAGCGTGCTGCGGCACTGCATCTGGGTCCGCTGCTCACCGACGCCGAACGT
>NZ_DATNJW010000477.1:0-2965 GCF_035603715.1 Mycobacterium sp.
ATGTAATCGATGTCCGACGGTTCCAGTCGCGCCGCCGCCAATGCCGATCGGACCACGGCCTGTTGAGCGGGGCCACTGGGCACGGTCTGCCCGCTGCTGGGTCCGTCCTGATTGACCGCCGAACCGCGCACCACCGCCAATACCGAATCCCCGTCGCGCACTGCATCACTGAGCCGCTTGAGCACCACCACTCCGCAGCCCTCGCTACGGACGTAGCCGTCGGCGCTGGCGTCGAAAGTCTTGCATCGGCCATCGGGAGCCAACATGCCCCAGCGCGAAGTAGCAACGCTGTTTTCCGGGCTCAGCATCAGGTTGACCCCGGCCACCAGCGCCTGATCACTTTCCCGCCGGCGCAGGCTCTGGCAGGCCAAATGGACTGTGACCAGCGACGACGAGCAGGCAGTGTCGAGCACGACCGCCGGGCCGTGCGCACCTAGAAAATAGGACAGACGTCCTGCAGCAAAGTTCGCGGCGTTCCCGAACGGGACGTGCGGGTCGACCTCTTCCGGCGGCAGCCGGCCGGCCAGGGTCAGGGTGTAGTCGTAGGTGGTCATCCCGACGAACACCGAAGTCTGGGTGCCGCGGATCATCGGCGCGGTGATGCCCGCGTTTTCCAGTGCCTCCCAAGTGACTTCGAGCAACAGCCGCTGCTGCGGGTCCATCGCTGCGGCCTCACGCGGCGAGATGCCGAAGAACTCGGCGTCGAACTCATCGGGTCGCCAGGAAGTGAGAAAACCGCCCTCTTTGCTGACGATCGTGCCCGGCACCGAGTGGTCGTCGGAGTAGAAGGCGTCGGCGTCCCAGCGTCCCGACGGGACGCCGACGATGCCACTGCCGCCGTCCTGCAGCAGCCGCCAGAACTGGTCGGGAGTGTCCGCACCGCCCGGTAGCCGGCAACCCATTCCCACCACGGCGATCGGCTCGGTGTCGCCCTTTTCGGCGATCTCCAGACGCGCGGTCAGGTCGTCGATCTTGCGCAACGCCTCGGTGATGATGGCCCGACGGTCCGACGGTGCAGCAGTCATCGCGCTCCCCCCGGTCCGTCGGAAAGTTTTTTAAATGGCACATCGTGTGCGAGATACGCGGCCTCGCCCACCGATGTCATCCGGGCGTATCCAGTCGGTTCGCTTCGTCGCGCCCACAACGTTCATCCCAGCCGAAGTGACTGATGTTACCGCCACTCGGCTGTTGCCGAAGGTACCCCCCCTGCACAGCGGGTATCGAAAATTCGCTTGATGACACTGGCTTTACTCCCGCTGCGGTGTAAAGCCGCCTGAACCCCACTAGGTGCGTCTGTCGGCATTGCCGACAGACCTCACGCGGTGGAATCCAAACGGCTGAAGTCGTCCTGCTGGTAGACCTCAACACACGATGAACGGCGGATCTTCCCGCTGGTGGTGATCGGAATCGAGCCGGCCGGCACCAACACGAGGTCGGCCACCCGTAGACCATGCGACTTCGAAATCGCAGACGTCACTTGCGCTCTCACGGTACGAAGGCGTTCCCGCATCTCCTCGGAGTTGCCCCGGTCCTTCATTTCCGCGATCACGATCAGCCGCTCGGTGCGACCATCCTCGATGGAAATCGCCGCGACACGGCCGCCGCTGATCTCCTGAGTGGTCGCCTCGATGTCGTCGGGGTAGTGGTTACGTCCGTCGACGATCAGCAGGTCTTTGATGCGGCCGATGATGAACAGCTCGCCGTCGTAGATGGTGCCCAGGTCGCCGGTGCGAAGCCACGGGCCCAGCGGCGTGCCGCTCGATGGGTCGACGAGCTGACCTCCGAAGGTCTTCTGCGTCTGTTGCGGCTTGCGCCAGTAGCCGGCGGCGACGTTATCGCCATGCAGCCAGATCTCGCCGACCATGCCGGCCGGGTTCTCGACGCGGGTTTCCGGGTCGACGATGCGGATCGTCGACGCACGCGGGACACCGACGCTGACCAGCTCGACTCCGGTCGCGTTGTCGCACGCCTCGGCGTGGCCGGCGGACAACTTCTCGTAGTCGAACGTCGCGACCGTCGGGGGGCGCCCCGGGCCGGAGGAGTTCACGTACACCATCGCCTCGGCCAGACCGTACGACGGCTTCAGCGAGCTGGCCGGGAAGCCGTACGGCGCGAACCGGTCGACGAAACGACGGATCGTCGCAGCGTGGACGCGTTCGCTGCCGGACAGGATGGTGTGTACGCCGGACAGGTCGAGCCCGGCCATGTCCTCGTCGGTGGTCCGACGTGCGGCCAGCTCGAAGGCGAAGTTCGGCACCGCGGTGAAGACGCGGGTGTTCCCGGCCAACTGCTGAATCCACCGGGCCGGGCGCTGCAGAAACGCCATCGGGCTCATCAGCACCGAGTGCAGACCCATGGTGAGCGCGCCGGTGATGCCCAGCAGCAGACCCATGTCGTGGTAGACGGGCAGCCACGACACCAGCGTGGTGTCCGACGGCGGGATCGCGCCCTCCGCCTCGAAGTAGTCGTCACGCACCTGCTGGACGTTGGCCAGGATGTTCTTGTGGGTGACGACCACGGCCGCCGGCGAGCGGGTCGAGCCGGAGGTGTACTGCAGCACCGCGTTCTTGGTCCGGGGCGCGGGCGGGGCCTGAAAGTTAGGCTCCGCATCGAGGTCGAGGCTGTCGACCTCGATCAGCGCGGGTGCCTTGCCGGGCAGCGAACGCGCGCACCCGACCACGTCGTCGACGACAGCGGTCGTCGTCAACAGCACCGTGGGAGCGCAGTCCTGCAAGGCCGCGGAGGCCCGCTCATCGTGGGCGCCGAACTGCGGTACCGGAAGCGGCACTGCGACGAACCCGGCCTCCAAGGCGGCGTAGAAGGCAACGACATAGTCCAGGCCCTGTGGCGCGAGGATGGCCGCACGGTCCCCCGGCGCTCCACAGGACGCCACCTCAGCGGCCAAGGCCTGCACGCGGCCGTAGAGCTCGGACCAGGTGAATGTCTGGGAGTAGCCAGCGGGGTC
>NZ_DATNJW010000478.1:0-14811 GCF_035603715.1 Mycobacterium sp.
ACGAACTGGGACATCAAGCACAACAGCTGACGTCACCGCCAGGGGAAGGGCCGGAGAAAGTTCCGTAAGAGAGAGTCTTTGCCTGAGAACACTCAGCCCACGTAGCAAGCCGCCGGTCGCCAGCCCCATCCGCACCGGCAACCCCAGCGCCCGCTGCGCGGCCACCGCCGCATACACCGCCGAGTGCGGCGAGGCGAACGCAGCGCACACCCCGTCACCGGTGTGCTTGAACATAAGGCCGCCGTGTGCCTCGATCGCTTGACGTAGCACCTCGTCATGGGCGGCCAGCGCTACCCGCATGCCCTCCGCGTCGTCTTCCCACCGACGGGTCGAACCCTCAACGTCGGTGAACAAAAACGTCACAACACCCGAAGGAGCGGACATCTCTGCAGAATGTCACAACGAACCCAGGGTTGTGGGCTTCAAACGAGCTTCCGTTGGGCGGGTGATGGCGTCGGTGCTCGTCGTCGCTGGTCGTGTCTTCTTGAACCTGGTCGTCCTTGGCGCTGACGACGATGAGGTGCTGCTGTCTTGTGCGCAGAAAAACATAGCCGGTCAACACAATTCGTCAAATATTCGTCGCGGATCACAGCCCTGAGCCGAAGTGCGGTCCGCTCAATGGACCGGCCGATTGATGCGGTCGCGGCCCGCTGCTACGAAGAGGAAGTTGACGGGAATTGCTCCGGTCAATCACGAGGGATTCAACTACCAGCGGCGCGTCGTGCGGCGGTCGCGAGACACGAGGAGAACGAAAATGGGTACATACACGGTCCAGCCGGGCGACACGCTCTGGGGAATCGCACAGAGTCAATGCGGCGACGGAAGTGTTTGGCCAAAGATCTACCACGAAAATAGATGGCGTATTGGTAACAACCCAAACTTGATTCATCCCGGGCAGGTCCTTTACATCGACTGTCCTCCGCCGGGCGGCATCTGGTACACGGTGGAGCCGGGAGACAACCTGACACTGATCGCAGAGAAGGTCTGCGGAAATGAAAATTGGGAGAAGATCTACAACGAAAACAAAGTCGTCATCGGCGGCAATCCCAATCTGATTCATCCCGGGCAAGTGCTTCACATTGTCTGCTGAACCGATTCCCTTGAGCCCGGTGAGAAGTTAGCCGGGCCCGGCAGATGAACGAAACGCTCATCCCGGTGTAGATGGGATGATGCGAAAGCAGACCCCCCGGTTCACGAGACCGGGGGGTCTGTTCATGCGGAGGATGCGAGCAGCTGATCGCGCAATCGTTGTTCAGGTAACTGCTTCTCGCCCGCGTTAGAAGATTCCTCCTGAATTGTCTCCGGTGGGGTGAACCCTCTTCTGCTCTGCCACGAACATTTCTTCCTGCCAGCTGGCGAACGCCAATTTCTGCACAGCCACGGCCAATGCCTCACACGCCAACTGCATCGCCTCGTGCGGGTCGGTGGTCTGCTCCTCGAAGCTGGCGACGAGCGACGTGCAGTTCTTCAGCATGTCCTTCGCGGTATCGCCGCTGTTGCTCGCCTGGTAGTCCAAAACGAGCATGTCAACCTTGTCGGAGACCACCGCGATCCGCTGGTTCACCTTGTCTAGTGTCTCGGGATCAATGGGCTGCTCCAGCCCGCATGTGACGGTGGGTGTCATGTCTACCGGCTCCATTGCGCTTGTGCCGTCGTGGTGCCATGCGCCGTTGATTCGGCCCTCGATTGGGCCACCTAGTTGGATGGCCTGGTGCAGCGGTTCGCCGTCGAGAATGTGGTCCGCCGGTCGCGTGCAGTGGAAGGTGTGAAACGGACCCTCCGCCGGACAGATGTGACCACACAAGCCCGCGTCCTGAAGTTCTTTGTCGTACTCACTCATTATTTGTCTCCGATCATCAGCAAGCTCAGGTCGCAGCCAGACGGCCCATAGATCTGGATAGCGTTGCCGCTTTGGGGGTCGCCTTTTGGGACTTTGGTCAGGCGCGCGTCGTCGCGCAGGGTGCCGTGGCCGTAGCTTGAATCCAACGATATTACGGGTGATCGGGCCGACCTGATCACTGACCGGCGCCCGATGTGATGCATCACACCGGGTCCGACTTCCAGGGAGTCAGGAGCAATTTGCTCGTTTTCCCAGGTCACAGCACGCGCCTGCGCCGATTCAGGGAAAGACCATGGGACATGGGGGTGGCCAGTCGAACCAGTGGGAGCTCTCGTCCATAGGCGCGAATCCGGGTCACGAAGCTGATCCAGTCAGCCGCTGGACTCGGCAAGTCGCTTGAGCCGCCTGAGGGTATCGGCCGCGATGCGACCCACCTGGCCCACCGCGACACGGTCAGCGATATATCCCCAAATCCCACCGGGCGCCTGGTACGACAGCCGGAACGTCACCTTGGTCTGGCCATCCCTCGCATCGCGCAACCGGATCCGGCCGCGCAGCGTCACGCCGGTGATGCCGACCCATGCCAGATCCCGTCGGTCGTCGAACTCCACCACTTCCATCAGCCCGCCGACCGGCACCGAGCCGACCTTCCAGTGGACGAGGTAGCGGGCGCCGACACCCAGCGGCCGATCGTTGGCGCTCTCCCAACGCTCCAGGCGTGTCATGAACGACGGGTAGCTGTCCGGATCGCTGACGATTTTCCAGACCGCGTCGCGGTCGGCATTGATGACGTTGCGGCGTTCGACGCGCATCAGCCGAGCACCGGGAAGCGCCGTCGGGCAGCAAGACGGTCGACACCGGCTTGCAGGCTGGCCGTCACTTTGTCGTGCACCGCCTGGTCATCGCCGTCGACATCGATGGGATGCTGCACTTCGATGGCGATCTTGGTGGGCAGCGGGATGTGGCCGGCCAGGTCACTGACATTCAGACCCCATGGCAGCGCGATAGAGATCGGAATACTCTTGAGCCGCAACAATTTATCTGCCATCAGTAACTTGGCTAGCCACTGCCCGCGGGACAGGAACAACGCGGCTTCCTGGCCGCCGACACTGGCCACCGGCACAATGGGCACGCCGGCTTCGCGCGCCAGCTTCACGTAGCCCATGCGGCCGTCGAAATCGACCTTGTGCCGTTCCCAGGATGGCCGGAAGACCTCGTAGTCCCCGCCGGGGTAAACCAGCAATGCGGCTCCGGACTCCAACGCCAATCGCGCGTTGTCGGGGTTGGCCGCGACGGTGCCGAATTTGCGCAGCCAGCCCAGCGGCGGCGCCGAGACGACGAGGTTGTGTGCCAGCTGATAGAACGGACGCTCCACACCGAAGTAGGAGCAGAACGCCAGCGTGAAGACGAAGGTGTCGGGCGGGACATTGCCCCCGCTGTGGTTGCCGACCAGCAGCACCGGGCCCTCGGCGGGAATGCGGTCGAGGTGCTGCACGTCGGCCCGGAAATACAACGAGGCCAGTAGCCATGTTCGGGGCAGTTGGTCACGGATGTAGTCGGGGTCCCGTTGGTCCAGATCGGCCTTTGGGACCCGCGATGCGACTTGCTCCCGCACCCAATCCTTGAGGTCGCCCAACGTCGCCATAGCCGGTCTATACCCGATTCATGCATCGCCCAACCGATAGATGCGGGCGGCGTTACGGTGGGCGATGAGGTCGACGACGCGCATCGCGTCGCTCACACTCCAGTCGCCGGCATCCACGAATCCGCTCAGCACTCGCTTAATGCCATTGCGCCACAACGTGGTACCAAGATAGTGCAACTCGGCCGGGCCGAATCCGTCCGAGGAGTAGACGATTTTGCGGAACGGCGCCAGCTCCAGCAGTCGGGCGATGAATGCCGGTGACCGCGCCCCCAGGTGGTTGATGCCCAGACCGCCGTCCAGGTACACGTTGTTGAACGCTTGGGCAAGATAGCCGGCCTCCCGCTCGTAGGGATAGCAGTGCAGCAGCACGATCGGGGTATCGCCGGACTGCCGCAGAAAGTCGAGCAGTAGCAGCGGGTTGGCCTTGTGCAGATCGCATTCCCGGTCGCCGAAACCCACATGGAATTGCAGTGGCTTGCCCACCCGCAGAGCCTGATGCAGACCGAACCGCAGCAGTACTCGATCGGTGAGGCGGCGACCGCCGTCGTCACGCCATCGGGCGGCCGCCGCAGCGACCTCGGCCGCCGACGGCTCGGTCAGGTCGCCGTCGAAGCCGCCGCGGTAAGCCACGACGGACTTGGTGCCGACGGCCGTCCTCATGCGGCGCCTCAGGATTTGTTCGAATACTGACGCGTAGTCACCTGGGGAATCCGCGGCCTGTTCGGCCACCTGTTCGAGGCGGACCACCTCATGGGCGCGGTTCGCGGACACCTCGGCGACCTGCGCCACCTCCGCGACGCCGTCGGCGTAGCCGGTGTCGATCAACCAATCGCTGACGCCCGCCGCGCTCAGAAAGATCCGCGCCAACCCGGCTTCGGTGTGCTGGTTGCGGCGTTCCCAATAGTCCTGCGGCTCAGCGTGTGGAGGGAGACCGAGCAACGGTGCGCAGTGTGCGCGCACAGCGAAGCCCAGTTGCGTGTCGAATCCCGAATCGAAGTCGGCGAGCGGCTCGACGTTGGCCTCGTTGAGAGCATTCTCAAACCGCGACCTATCCCCCGCTGACAGCCAGCAGCCGTGCGCATGCTGGTCGATCAACGGAACGCCGGCGATATGTTCCGCCAGAGCCGACACCGTCATACGCTCCAAGCCATCCGGAACTTATCGGCCAATTGTTCGCGGTTGAGGTGGGCGTAATGCTCCTGCTCGAAGCGCCGCACTGCGACCACGACGTCGACGGCCGGATCGCCGAGAATGCTGCGCAGGCGTTGCGAATTATCCAGTGCCGCAATGGTGTGCGCCTGCACGGTAGACAGCCGGGCAATGCCGGCGCGATTGCGCTCCGCGTCGCTCAGTGCTGCCGGGTCGACCTTCGTCTCGGCGGGCAGCACGGCTTTCTGCGTGATGCCGTCCAGCGCCAGACCCAGGATGGTGGCTGTCGCGAAATACGGGTTGGCCGACGGATCGACGACCTTGACCTCGAGGTTGCCGCCGTAGGGGTTGCCGGGCCCGCCGACGACGAAGCGCAGGGCCGCTTCTCGATTCTCAGTGCCCCAGCAGACGTAGGCGCCGGCCCAATTTCCGGGTTGCAGTCGCAACCCGGACACAATCGACCCGCACAGCATCCCCTGCGCCTCCGGCAGCCCCTGCAATAATCCCGCGACCGCGCTTTCACCCTTGCTCGTCATGCCGTGAACACCCGCGCCTTCGGAGAACAGCGGGCCGGTTGAGTTCGTCAGCGAGAAGTGTTGATGAGCACCGCATCCGGCACTGCCGACGAATGGCACTGGTGACAGGCTGACTCGCACGCCGTAGCGCCGCGCGATGCGGCCGATGATGATTCGGGTCAGCACCAGCTGGTCGACCGCCGCGACTGGTGATTGCGGTGTCAGCGAGATCTCGAATTGATTGGCCCCGTACTCGGGGTGGAACTGCTCGATCGCGACACCGGACACTGACGTCGCCGCGATGACGTCGCGAACGAATGCCTCGTGTTCGAGTACACCGGCCAGTCCGTACTGGGCCCATTCGGTCGATGGCAGTTGGTGGCCGTCCGGCTGGACTAGCAAGAACTCGAGCTCGTGACCGACCAGAGCGTCGATTCCAGCTTCGGCGAGGACCGCCTCGACCCGAATCAGGGTGCCGCGGCTGCAGGCCGGAACCGGTGTACCGTCCTGCTCGAAGAATGAGCCGGGCGCCCAGGCTAGTCCGTCGCCGAGAATCCGCATGGCGGACAAGTCAATTCGAATACGCTCATCACCTATTACCCCGATGTGTTCGGTGAACGCGATGCCGGTCTGGTCGATGGCAAAGCCGTGCCACACCCGACTGGCCCCCAGGCCCGGATCGGCGAAGGCGTTGGTCCGGCGGATCGGCACACTCTTGGCCTGGGTGAGGCCGGCCGGGTTGATCACCGTGCCGATGACCGCGTCAACCCCTTCGCCCTCGAGTTGGGCGATGGCCGCGGCGGCGAGCGGTGTGGTCGTCATCTGCCGGGGAGCGGGAGTGGGCCGCGGCTAGCAGACTCGGTGGTTCATACCCGGCTCGGCAAGGTCAGCTGGCAGGACTGGCCGATGTCTAGCGTCCGAAGAACCCGTCCCATGCCGATCCATAGCGCGCACGACAGCGCCAGGTCGGCGAGCAGCTCCTCGGAAAAGTGTTCGTTGGCGCGGGCCCAGAAATCCTCGTCGTCGCGCAGCACGGTGTGTTCGGTGGCGAACCGGTGGGCGAACTCGGCGGCCACCCGCTCCTGGTCGCTGTATCCGGGCCAGGTGCGCCACTCGCGAGCGTGGTCGTAGAGCTCTTCGTCGACACCGGCGGCGGGCCCGTCGGCGTCGCGGGTGTTGACGCACACTTCGCATTCGTTTTCGTGAGCGATGACGGTCCGCGCGAGTTCGCGGGTCCGCATCGGCAACCGGTTCTTGCTGTAGACGGCGTTGGCGAACGCGCCGATTGCGCTGCCGAGTTCGGGGGACTTCAAAACCCAGCCGGCGAGGTCGTCATCAGCGAATGTTCCGATTCGGCTCATGGCGAGATGGTACGCCTCCGGCTGGCGTGTCCCGCAACCCCGAAACGCTTCGAAGCACTCGTCGAGTCGCAACGTTATCGGCCATTCTGGTCACGTCGAATAATAAATTGCGCCACTTTCCCGATACCTTAACGTTAGATATGCGTCGAATTCTATTTGATTTCTAGACATGTACGGAGTGCCGCGCCCACGGGTCGGACGGAACCCTGCACAGCGCATCGCTAATTGCGGGCCTGGAAGCTACTTCGACCGAAACCTGTTGCGCGGCAACGTGGCCCCTGCGCACTCCGGCGATGAGCGATGTTGGTGCGCCCCGCTACCAACTCCCACGATTTCCCTGAACGCAACCTAAGTGCTCACTAATAGAAACTCAGGCGCATACATAAATTAAGACCTTCTGAGATAGGCTCGGGCGGTCGGCGATCCGTCGGGGTTGGGCACAAAAACTCACGCGCGGGACGCCGGTATTGGGCTGTAACCCAATGCGCATCCATCGCCACATACCCGGATTGGACACTCGACATGAGTCGCAACGCTCGCCGCATAGCGTTAAGTCTTGGCACGGCCGCCGGCGCCGCCCTTGTTGCCGCGTCGATCAGCATGGGCACCGCACCCGTAGCTGGCGCCGACGTCCTAGGCGCGGATGCGGTCAGCGACTTGATCGGGGCATCCGACGTGCAGGCGCTGGCCGCGGCGGGCGTTTCCAACACCATGGCATTCAGCTATTTGATCGAGGCGTTCGACCCCGAGGCGTTCAGCGCCACGGGTGCACCGACTGACCCGCTTGGCGAGCTGGGCTACTTCACCGACACCTACTTCTTGGGGCCCACCGGGCTTGATGCCGAGCTCGCCCCGCTCGTTCAAGAGCTGGTGGGCACGATCTCGTCCGCACCCCCTCCGGTCGAGCAGGACGCGATCAGCGCCTTGGTCGGGGCTTTGGACCCGAACGCCTTTAGCCCCACGGGTGTCCCGGTTGACCCGTTTGGCCTGCTGGCTTACTACACCGACAACTACCTGTTGGCGCCCACCGGCCTCGATAACCTGATCTACCCGTTCGTTCAGGAAATCATCGCTTCGTTGCCGTCCAGCGCCGCAAGTGTCGGTGTGGATCCGGTCAGCGACTTGGTTGCGGCACTCGACCCCAGCGCGTTCACCGCCGGCCTTGCCGACCTGACGGCGCCCACCGCCGCTGGCCTGGTCGACCCGGTCATCGACGGCTTGCTGAATTCGGGCCTGTCCCTCTTCTGATGCGTTATCTGACTGGCGTGGCCGACCGGCCCCGCCAGCCAGTCGCGGCCAGCGGTACGCCGGAAGCTCATCGTGAAAGCCCGAGCGGAAGTCTCTGGGTAGCGAGCTGGGATGGCTCGTCCCAGTCCGGTTGCGCGACGATCCGGTGAGTGATCCGGTTGAGCGCAGCCTCGACTTGAGCCCGGTCGGGGCGGCCCTGGAAATTCGGTGAGCGGGTGAGTTTGTCGATGATCCAGCCCTGTAGTAGCGACGAGACGAAGTCGACTTCCCGCGTACCGGCCGGGGTGAGCCAAAACCGGTCGATGTCTCGTTGTGCGTAGCCGCCGCGGACCAGGCGATCGAAGGTGGGTTCGAGGACCTCGTAAGGAATCCCGAACTGCTCTGCGATGTCGGTGATCCGGGCGATCCCCAAAGCCTGCTGATGCCGATTGATACGTAACAACGTCCACAACTCGGCGACGTCGAGCCGGCAGTCGGGCCGCATGGCGATGCTGCGCAACCGCATACCGGGTTCGCCACGCATCAGGCGCCCGATCGCGGTTTCCAACATGTCCTCGGAAGTCTGCGTGGTCGGCATCGCGAATCCGTCACCCAGGTCGGTGGCGTTGGTGCCGATATCGCGCAGCGGAACCTCGCGGAGGAACAGCGCCAAGGTGAAGCCGACGAGCGCGACCGGGACCGCCCACAAGAACACCTGGGTGAGCGACGCCGCGTAGGCGCTGACGATCGGCGCGGCGACCGCGCGTGGCAGCCGGTGCAGCGCCTCAGGCGAATTCGCCGCTGCCGGTGATGCGCCGCTCGCCGCCAACGCCGCCCCGATCCGGCTGTGCAGAAAATTCGTGAACAGCGAGCCGAAGATCGCCGCACCGAAAGAACTGCCGATCGTGCGGAAGAACGTCACCCCCGACGTGGCGACGCCGAGGTCTTCGAAATTCGACGTGTTCTGCACGATCAGCACCAGCACCTGCATGCACGACCCGATACCGGCGCCGAGGATGAACAGGTAAACCGATTGCAGCAGTGCCGATGTGGACGGGTCCATCCGGGACATCAGAAAAAAGGCAAGGGCCATCACCGCCGTTCCGGCGACGGGAAAGATCTTGTACCGCCCCGTTCGGCCGACCAGGACACCGCTGCCGATTGACGTCGAGAGCATCCCGGCGACCATCGGCAGCGTGCGCAGCCCCGATGTCGTCGCAGAGACCCCGTCGACGAACTGCATGTAGGTCGGCAAGAAGGTCAGCGCGCCCAGCATCGCGAAGCCGACCACGAACGACAGCACGCAGCACACCGTGAAAACCGGATTGGCGAACAGTCGCGTCGGCAGGATTGGCGCGGATTCCGGCCCAGATGACCGGCTTTCGACCCAGACAAAGATGCACAGCGCGGCCGCGGACGCGGCGAACAGACCGATGATCGTCGGCGAGTTCCACGGATAGGTGGTGCCACCCCAGCTGGTGGCCAGGGTCAGGCCGGTCGCGCCCAGGCCGACGAACAGGATTCCGGCGTAGTCGATGACCGGCTTCCCGCGGGTGGCCAGCGACGGGATCGCCGCGGCCGCAACGAAGAAGACGACGATCGAGACCGGCACGTTGACCCAGAACGCCCACCGCCAGGTCAGGTGGTCGGTGAAATAGCCGCCCAGCAGCGGGCCGATCACCGTGGTCACCCCAAACACCGCGCCCAGCGCGCCCTGATAGCGGCCGCGATCCCGTAGTGGAATGACCTCGCCGATCAGCGCGGTGGCCGTGACTGTGATGGCACCGCCGCCGATCCCCTGCAGCGCACGGGCGCCGACCAACATCGCCATCGACTGCGAGAGCCCACACAACACCGATCCCGCGACAAAGAACATCACGGCCGCCTGGAATATCGTTTTGCGGCCGAACAGATCTCCGAGCCGGCCGACCAGCGCAGTGATGATCGTCGAGGCGAGCAGGTAGCTGGTGACGACCCACGACTGATGGCCCGCCCCACCCAGATCGGCGACGATCGTGGGCAACGCGGTGGCGACGATGGTTTGGTCCAGGGCCGCCAGCAGCATGCCCAGCACGATCGCCAGGAAGACGAAATTCCGGCGCTGCGGGCTGACCAGTACGCCGCTGCTGTCGGGGTCTGAGGTCGTCTGCGCTTTCGTCATACGCAGCTGCTATACCCGCTCAGTCGCCGGCCTGACCCGTCGTCGGCGGACGCGACACACACTGAGCCGAGTACAGCTCTTCGCCGAGCTTGTCCATCAGCTGCAGCTGCGTCTCCAAGTAGTCGACGTGGTTTTCCTCGTCGGCGATGATGCCTTCGAGCAGGAACGCGCTGGTCGAATCCTGCTTCTCGCGGCACATGATGACACCCGGCTTGAGCCGGTTCAGCACGTCGTATTCGATCGCCAGGTCGGCCTCGAACTGCTCGCGGAGCGTCTGACCGATGCGCAACGAGAACAGCCGTTGGTAGTTCGGCAGCCCGTCCAATAGCAGAATGCGGTCGGTGATCGCCTCGGCGTGCCGCATCTCATCGAACGATTCAGCACGGGTGTGGCCCGCCAACTCGGTGAAGCCCCAGTTCTCCTGCATCTTGGAGTGCAGAAAGTACTGATTGATCGCGGTGAGTTCACTGGTCAGTTGTTCATTCAGAAGGCGCAAAACATCGGGATCACCTTGCATGATCGCTCCTCAACTCTCCCCTGGCACGGTTGTCGACTCGCGGCGATTGACGGTGAAGTTGGGCTGGAACGCCACCGCCTGCCGAGGACAAATCTAGTCCAGACTACAGACATCGGCGTGCTGATTCGGGCGGCGATTTCACTAAAAGTGCTGGTCAAAGCCTTACCTAAGTAAGGATAGCCTTCGCGAATGAAGTTAGGTTAGACTTGCCTACATGCAGGCTGAGTGGTCATCGAAGACCCTGAATTCAGGGGTTCGCTGATGTACGTGTGCCTCTGCGAGGGAGTCACCAGTCAGACCGTCTCGGATGCGGTCGCCAGCGGTGCATCGACGTCCAAAGAGGTCGCCGCGAGATGCGGAGCGGGGTTGGACTGCGGCCGTTGCCGGCGCACGGTGCGGGCGATCATCGAGGCCGCCGCCCAGCTGCAGCCCACCGGTTCCTGAGTAGTCAGCTACCCCGCTTGGCGGTGAAATCCGCCAGGGCCGCGGCGTTGGCCTGCCCGCCCAAAAGCTTTGCGAAATGCGCATTTTCGCGTTCGGTCGCCGCGGCGATGTTGGGGCGCGTGGGTTCGACGATGGATTGCTTCACCGCGATCAGGCTCGGAATCGGCCGGGAGGCCAGGATTTCGGCGTGTCTGCGAGCCTCGGCGAGCAGGTCCTCCGGTTCGCAGACCTTCCACACCATGCCCATCGCCAACGCTTCGTGCGCGCTCACCCACTCCGAGGACAACAGCAGCCAGGCGGCGTTTTGGCGGCCGATCAACTGCGGCAGCAGATACGACGACGCTGCCTCCGGTGCCACGCCCAAGCTGGTGAAGGGGCACTTCAGCCGCGCGGTCGTAGACATGAACGCCAGGTCCGCGTAACCCAGGATGGTGGTGCCGATCCCCACACCGACGCCGTTGACGGCGCAGATCAGCGGTTTGGGGAACCGGGTCAGCGCGTCGATCATCGTGGTGAAATGCGATCCCTGATTGGCCATTTCGGGGTCGGTGATGCGCGCCTGCATCTCGTTGAGGTCGTTGCCGGCGCTGAAGGCGCGTCCGGCACCGGTTAACAGCACGACGGCGACGTCGGGGTCTTCGGCTGCCGCCTGCAGTGCCTCGCCGGTGGCTTGGTACAGCGCCTCGTTGAACGCGTTGAGCACATCGGGCCGGTTCAGGGTGAGCGTGCGGACCCGGTTCTGATCGTCGACCTGGAGTATCACGGGTGTCTCCTCAACTGTGGAAGGGCGTCTTCAGCACATAGCGACTGGTCGGCACGGTGTCGATGTTCTCGTTTGCGCCGAACGCCGATGTGCTGGCGACCATTCGGGACAATCGGTGCTGCAGGTCGGCGTCGTCGGCCGCGCCGAAGAAGGCCTTCAGGTCGGTGATCGCCTCGGCCGGGAACAGCTCTTCGACGATGCCTGCCAACGGCAGGGCATTCGGAGTCAGCGCACGCACAACAGCGTTCTGGGTGTAACCGAAGGTGGACTGAGTCTCGATCGCCACCGGCGTGTGGTCATGCTGCCAGCGCTGCAGCCAACTCGCCTGGTCCAGCTCGGCCGGTCGGCGCAGCAACGCCACGTTAGCCAAACCCGTTGTACGGCTGCCTAGTTCGAGGGGTGCTTGTAGCGGGATCGACTCGGTGACCAGATAGGCCGCGAGTTGATCGCACTCATCCGCCAGCAGCTGCAGCGCCGCCGCCGTCTGATCCCCGTAGCACTGTTGGGTCCACATGCTCACCACGGCGGCCGCGGGTGGGTCGAGCGTAGTCAGTGTCATCAGCGAATGAGTCACCGCCGCATCGCGGACGTTGACGGTCAGCCCGGCGACGCCGAGCGCAAGGATCGCGTCCGCGACGGATCCCCGCTGCCGTTGACACCAATCCTCGTCACGATCGGCGGCCATGAGTACCGCGACTACCTTCTCCATAACCGAAACCTATTCCGAGCCGTCGCGCGCCCAGCGCGGTTGGATGAATACACCTTCGGCCTGCACGGTGATTCCCTCGTCGTCGGCGAGGTGGCCGACGGCGTAGGTCTTGACGCCCTCTGTGTGGGTGGTCGTGGCTTCGGCGTGTAGCCGGCCCAGGCGGGTGGCCCGCACATAGCGGAAGCTGATCGTCCCGGTCAGGCGTGGATTGATGCCATCGCTGGCCGCCTCCCCCAGCAGGTGGTCGAGCACGAGTGCGGCCACACCGCCATGGACATGGCCGGGCGGCCCCTCGTACGCGGCGCCGAGATGGAAGTCGCACACGGATTTACCCGTGGCGTCGCGACTGATCTCCACCGGCGGCGCAATCGGATTGCGCAGCCCGACGACAGCGTTTCCCCACGCCATCCGCTCGCCGCTGGCGAGATAGCGCACGCCGAAGCTGCCATCGGTCTGCTTTTGGCGCAAACGCGCGGTGGCCGAGTCGATCTCGGCCTTGGCCGCCGCGACCGCATCGGCGTCCATCTCGGTTCTGACCGTTGCGTCGATCAACGCCCGGACGGATTCAGCCAACGGGCCATAGACAGCCCGCAGCCGTTCGACCTCCTCGGAGCTGATGTTCTCCAACGTGAAGTCCAGCATCAGCCGAAACTAGAACACGTTCACTTCGGGCGGAGTGTTGGGGTCGCCGTCGCTATCCCGCAGGGCGTACTTGCTGGTCGTCAGCGAGTAGTTCGCCGATCAGCCCGGCGAGTTGTCGATACGGCCCTTCGCGCCCGCTGGACGACCGGAATACCAACCCGATGCGCCGTCCGGGCCGAGGCGCGGCGAAGTAGGCCAGTTCGAGGCGGCTACGGGCAGTTTCCACCGGCACGGCACTCTGCGGGATCAACGTCACGCCCAGCCCGCCGGCCACGCACTGGACCGCCGTGGCCAGCGACGCCGCCCGGGTGTTGGCGAGTTCGGCGCGCACGCCCGCCGTGCGGCAGACGTCGAGTGCCTGGTCGCGCAGGCAGTGGCCCTCGTCGAGAAGCAGCAGCGGCAGCTCGGCCAGCGCGGTCGGCGGCACTCGGCTCTTGCCGGCCAGCGGATGCCCCGGCGGCAGAGCGAGCACGAAATCTTCGTTATAAATCGGGATTTCGGTGATACCGCTGGCTTCGGCGGGCAGCGCGATCAGCGCCGCGTCCACCGAGCCTTCACGCAGCCCGGTCAGTAGCCGTTCGGTCTGGTCCTCGATCACCCGCAAGGCGAGTCCGGGCAGCCGACCGGCCAGCCCGGCCAGCAGTGTGGGCAGCACATAGGGTGCCACCGTCGGGATCAGGCCCAGCCGGATGGTGCCCAGCAGCGGGTCTGCGGACCCGGCGGCCGCGGCGGTGAAGGCCGTCGTTGCCTCGATCACCGCTTGGGCTTGCGGTAACAGTGCCCTCCCCTCACTTGTCAGGAAAACTCGGCGCGTCGACCGCTCGACGAGTTGGACCCCGAGACCGGCCTCCAGTGCCGACAGCGCCTGCGAAAGTGTCGACTGGCTGACACCGAGAGTTGTTGCAGCACTGCCGAAGTGCTGCTTTTCGGCAACGGCGACGAAGGCTCGGAGCCCGGCGATCGTCGGCTGATAACTCTTATCGGTCATACCGATCAGTATAGTGGGAAAGATCACCTTTCATTCAAAGTGCGGTTACGGCAGGATGGTGGCAGTGGATTTCTGGACTAAATCCAATTTGAGTGGAGGAGCGACATGGCATTGCTGACTATTGGTGACCAGTTCCCGGCCTACCGGCTCACGGCGTTGATCGGTGGCGACCTCTCGAAGGTCGACGCACAACAGCCCGAGGATTACTTCACCACGATCTCCAGTAGCGACTTCGAAGGCAAGTGGCGGGTAATTTTCTTCTGGCCGAAGGACTTCACCTTCGTGTGCCCGACCGAAATCGCCGCCTTCGGCAAGCTGAACGACGAATTCATCGACCGCGACACCCAGGTGCTCGGCGCCTCGGTCGACAACGAGTTCGTGCACTTTCAGTGGCGCGCACAGCATGACGACCTGAAGAAGCTACCGTTCCCGATGCTTTCGGACCTCAAGCGCGAACTTGCGGAAGCCACCGGGGCGCTCAACAACGAGGGTGTGGCCGACCGCGTCACGTTCATCGTCGACCCCAACAACGAAATCCAATTCGTCTCGGTGACCGCCGGTTCGGTGGGTCGCAATGTCGACGAGGTGCTCCGCGTGCTCGACGCCCTGCAGTCCGACGAGTTGTGCGCATGCAACTGGCGCAAGGGCGACCCCACGATCGACGCCGGCGAAGAGTTGAGGAAGTCAGCCTGATGAGTGTCGACAACCTCAAAGAAGCACTGCCCGACTACGCCAAGGACCTCAAGCTCAATCTGGGTTCGATCAGTCGCAGCACGGTGTTGAACGAAGAACAGCTGTGGGGCACGTTGCTGGCCAGTGCCGCCGCGACGCGGAATACCCAGGTGCTGGC
>NZ_DATNJW010000479.1:0-20608 GCF_035603715.1 Mycobacterium sp.
CCCCGCCACAGCACCTTGGCCCGGTCGTAGTCGGGCATGCTGGACCACACGCCGGATTCGGCGGTTTCCTTGGCGCGGCCGACCGCGTCGTTGATGGCTTCGGGACCGCAGTCGGTGAATTCGGTGATCTGCTCTTCGGTGGCCGGGTCGATGATCGGAATCACCTCACCGGTGCCGGGTCGCTTGCGGATGTCGTCCAGTACGTCCTGCACCGTCATGGCGGGTGGGTCCCTTCGCTTCGTCGCGACTCTATCTCTGTAGAGATGGCGGTCATGAGTGTAGCCCAGCCCATGACGCAGCTCACATGAAGGCGATCGGACCTACCGCCAGGCGAAAACCGGTTGCTCCAGCTCGTCGACCGGATCGTGGCGGCCCTCCAGGCCGAGCCAGCGCAGCTGCAGCAGCACCGCACCGGTCGGCGCGTGGATGAGATCGTTTCCCAGCGGAATTTGAACAACGGGCCGCGGGCTTTCCGGAATGGTGATGAAGCGTGGTGAGTCCGCGCGCTGCAGTTGGTGGAGACCGACCCGGTAGACCGCTACCACCTCGTCGGGCGCCGGTTGAGGGTCGAGCCGTCCGCCGCCCCACAGCACCACGGGGGTGATGACGTATCCGGAGCGGGTCGGGTAGTCGTCGAGCAGACCCAATACCGCGGGGGCGGCGAGCGTGATACCGACCTCCTCGTACAGTTCGCGAAGCGCGGCGTCGACCGCATCCTCCCCGGGGTCCAGGCGACCACCCGGAAGCGCCCACTGCGCCGGATGCGAGTTGAGGCGGGACGTCCTGCGACACAACAGGAATGCGGCGCCGCCGGATACGTCGACCATGCGGCCGTCGAGGCCGGCCTCGGGCATCGGGCGTCCCGCGTTCCAGTCGTCCACCTGCGCCGGATCGATCCGGTCCTCGCCGACCTCCGAGTCGACGAGCAGGACTGCGACGGCCGCTTGCCGCTTCGTCGGGTCGGCCACGACGCGACGGTCATGACCTGACAGGTGGTCCCAGATCCGCTCGCGCAGTGCCTCGTCGTAGGGGACGGTCATTACCCGAGCCTAAGCGGGCCGCCGTGACCGATCCCACTCGCTCGGCGGTCCTTTTGGGAATAGCCGGCTAGGTGCAGTTTGCTGTATCCAACGATCGCGCGGCATCACGCTCGATCGCCAGCGAGTGCAACCGGCGAGGCGGACGTGACAACGACCATGCAGGCGACGACCACGCGGGCAGCGACAACGCGCCCAGCGGCGACGCTTGTCGTGGTGTCCACTGCGGGATTTTTGGCCAGCCTGGACCTCTTCATCGTCAACATCGCCTTCCCGGAGATTCGTCACAGCTTTGGCGCAGCGGACTTCGGAGCGATGTCGTGGATTCTGAACGCCTACACGCTCGTTTTCGCGGCATTCATGAATCCGGCGGGCCGGCTCGGCGACCGTTACGGCCATCGCCGGATTTTCCTGACCGGCTTGCTCGTGTTCACTTTGGGCTCGACCGCGTGCGGGTTGTCCGGATCGTTTGTGACACTGGTCGCCGCCCGTGCCGTTCAGGCCCTGGGTGCGGCGATGCTGATGCCGAGTTCGCTCGCGCTGCTGCTGGCCGCATTTCCGCCCGCCCGGCGTGCGGCTGCCGTCAGCACCTGGTCGGCCATCGCTGCGATGGCCGCCGCGCTCGGGCCTCCGGTCGGCGGATTCCTGGTCGAATTGTCCTGGCGCTGGATCTTTTTCGTGAACGTCCCGGTCGCACTGCTGGCGCTGATCGCCGGACTCCTGGTGCTCAGTAAAGCCAAGGGCACCGGTCGCGGCATTCCCGATCTGTTCGGTGCGCTCAGCCTGGTGGTGGGGGTTGGGGCGCTGGTGTGGGCGCTGATCGAGCTACCGGTCGCCGGATGGCACGCGCCGACGGTGCTGCTGGCCGCCATCGGTGCCGGGTGTGCGATCGCCCTGGCGGTGTGGCGTTCGCTGCACCACCCGTCGCCTGCCGTGGACCTGGCCGCGATAAGGGTCCTGCCGATGTGGTCCAGTTGCCTTGCGCTGTTGGTGTTTTCCGCGGCCCACGGTGCGATGCTGCTGGGCGGCGTCATGCTTCTCACCACCGTCTGGGGCATGCCGCCCGCCGTCGCCGGCTTGTGCCTGGCGCCGGGTCCGATCGTCGTCGTCGTTGTGTCGCTGACGTTGGCCGGCCGGCTGATCCACAAACTCGGCATCGCCGTTGTTGCCTCGATTGGCGCGGCGCTCTACCTGATCGGGATCGTGATCTGGCTCTGCAACATTGGTCCGATTCCCGATTACTTCACCGATTATCTACCTGCGCAACTGTTTACCGGCGCGGGCGTGGGATTGGTGATGCCGAGCCTTTCTGCCGTCCCCGGTGTGGCGCTGCCGTCGCACCGATGGGGAGCCGGCTCGGCAGTGACGAACACCGCGCGGCAACTGGGCATGGTGCTGGGCACGACGGCCCTGACCATGATCTACCAACCCGGCATCGACCTCGGTGCCGTGCGGCGCGGGTGGGCGTTCGTCGCGGCCGCGGCGGGCAGCGCCGCGCTCATCGGGGGCTTACTGGCGCTCCGGTGGAAAGGCGCCCCTGACGAGTCACACCAACCGTCCGAAGTCCAATGCGTTGGCGGGCTTGCTGATTAACTAGTCGGGATGGCCGACATCACCATGCTGATCCTCAGCGACCACGACTGGTTCCGTGAGCAATTCGCCAGGCTGGATGTTCTGCAAGCCCAGACACCGGTCGACCAGCGGGCGCTGGAACGGGTGTGGCGTCCACTTGCCGACAAGCTGGACGTGCACGCCTACATCGAAGAGAAGATCTTCTACCCGCAACTACTCACGCGCGGCACCGAAGACGCCGAAGGCGAGACGCTCGATGCGATCGGCGACCACAACGACATTCGCGACGGGGTGCGCGACGCGAACGCCGCGGCGATAGCCAGCGACGAGTGGTGGGCGGCGGTCGGGCGAACCCGCCTGGCCAACGATGACCACATGGGCGAAGAGGAGCGGGAAGGGTTGGCCGACTTTCGTCGTCACGCACCGGTCGGTCTGCGCGAAGCACTCGGGCGTCAATACCGAGAGTTCATGGCGCAGCATCCGACAACGAAGGGGCTATCGATCGTCGACCGTGACCCGGAGAGCTACGTCGCGGAACAGGAAGGCGCGGCGCGGTCGCCGCGCAAGGACTTCTCGCTCGGTATCGGCAGTCTGAAGGACGAATGACGATCCATGCGGCCTGGTGGACTACCAGGCCGCATGAACCAATTCTTCTTGGGGCGGTTTAGCCGTGGCCGGAGCCGCAGCCGACGCCCGGAAGACATCCGGTGCCGCCGGGGACGCCACCCGGGCCCGCGAACTGCCCGCCGGAGCCACAGCCGACACCCGGAACGCAGCCTTGGCCGCCGGGGCCGCCGCCGGGGCCAGTGAACTGGCCGCCGGAGCCACAGGTGCCGTTAGCGTCACAGCCGCCGCCACCCGGGTCCTGCTTGAAGACACTGTGGGTGGGTCCCGCCGTGGCTGGGGAGCCAATGGAGGCCTCAGCCGCGGCCACGGGCATCACGGCGATCGCTGCCGCAGCAGCGCCACCGATAACCAGCGGTTTCATGAAGTTGAGTTTCTCGAACATGGTCATAGAGGGCGTTATACCCCCTTCCACACATGTCCAAAACATCGAATTTCAGTCGTGATGATTGACGATGTTGATGACATTTCCGTCGGGTGCCCGGACGAAAAACCGTCGCAGACCCCAGGCTTCGGTGGTGAGCGGATGGACGATGTCGTAACCGAGCCGTTGTGCTTCGGCGTACGCCGCGTCGATGTCATCGGTGCAGACCGAAATCACCGAGTCTTCGGTAGCAGTTGCGTCACCGGTCACCAGTTGGAGCCGGGCCCCGGCGTCGGCCGAGGAGTACCGGGCCACCCAGCCCATGTTGAACTCCTCGTTGGTCAGCCCGAGGTAGTCGGTGTAGAAACCCTTGGCCGCTTCGATGTCCGCGACTCGAAGGTTGGCAAATATCTTCGTGGCTTGCATGCAGCTCTCCTGATGGTGTGAAGCCGGCGGCGACCTCCACGCTAGCGGCGATGCTCCGGTTTACGCTGGCGTCCATGAGCGGCAACCGGGTGTCCGGCGGAGTGGTGCACAAGCTGCCCGCAGACCTGCGCGAGGCGCTGCTTGCCAATTCGACGGCACTGGCGGCTTGGCAGGACATCACGCCCTTGGCGCGCAACGAGTTCATCTGTTGGGTCGATGACGCCAAACAAGACGCGACCCGAAAGCGCCGCATCCGCCGGACCCAGGAGGAACTCCAGGAGGGCCTTCGCCGACCTTGCTGCTGGCCGGGTTGCAAGCACCGCGAGCGCACTGGGAAATAGCCTCGGATCAACTCTTTACCCCTGACACATTAAGTACTACGCTCCGTGGTACTACGTTGCATAGTAGACACTCGGCTGGGCCCCATCGCAGCGGTTTCAGCCGCGAGGGGATGGTTGCCATGAACCTCCGACCGGCGGATACCGCGGTGCGCCAAGCCCAAGACATTGATGCGCGATATCACCCTTCGGCCGCACTACGGCGCCAGCTCAACAAGGTCTTCCCGACACACTGGTCGTTCCTGCTCGGCGAGATCGCGCTGTACAGCTTCGTCGTTCTGCTGATCACCGGCATCTACCTGACGCTGTTCTTCGACCCGTCCATGATCGAGGTCCCCTATCACGGCGTGTACCAACCACTGCGCGGTGTGCAGATGTCGCGCGCCTACGAGTCGGCGCTCAACATCTCGTTCGAGGTACGGGGTGGGTTGTTCGTGCGCCAGGTACACCACTGGGCCGCACTGATGTTCGCCGCGTCGATCATGGTCCATCTGGCTCGCGTCTTTTTCACCGGAGCGTTCCGCCGCCCACGCGAAGCCAATTGGGTCATCGGTTCGCTGCTGCTGATCCTGGCCATGTTCGAAGGTTATTTCGGATACTCGCTGCCCGATGACTTGCTGTCCGGCATCGGTCTGCGCTGCGCACTCTCGTCAATCATGCTGGGATTACCGGTAATTGGCACATGGCTGCACTGGGCCTTTTTCGGCGGCGACTTCCCGGGCACCACGCTGATTCCCCGGCTTTACGCGCTGCACGTTCTGGTGCTGCCGGCGATCATTCTCGCGCTGATCGGCGCACACCTGGCGATGGTGTGGTTCCAGAAGCACACCCAGTTCCCCGGCCCCGGCCGCACCGAGAACAACGTCGTCGGCGTCCGGGTCATGCCGGTCTTCGCAGTCAAGTCCGGCGCCTTTTTCGCACTGACTACCGGCGTCCTTGGCGTAATGGGCGGGCTCCTGCAGATCAACCCCATCTGGAACCTGGGGCCCTACACGCCATCTCACGTGTCGGCGGGATCGCAGCCGGACTTCTACATGATGTGGACCGAGGGCCTGCAGCGATTGTGGCCGGCATGGGAGATCTACGTGGGCCACCACACGGTGCCCGCAGCCGTTGGTGCCGCGATGATCATGGGCATTGTGTTCGTGGTGCTGACGATCTATCCGTTCCTGGAGAAGCGGTTCAGCCGAGATTACGCCCACCACAACCTATTGCAGCGTCCACGCGACGTGCCGGTGCGCACCGGGATTGGGGCGATGGCCATCGCCTTCTACTTGGTACTCACGTTGGGGGCGATGAATGACATCATCGCGCTGAAGTTCCACATCTCGCTCAATGCCACCACCTGGGTCGGGCGCATCGGCATGGTCGTGCTGCCACCGATCGTCTACTTCATCACCTACCGCTGGTGTGTGGGGCTGCAGCGCAGCGACCGCGCCGTCCTCGAGCGCGGCATCGAAACCGGCATCCTCAAACGGCTGCCGCACGGCGCCTACGTCGAACTGCACCAGCCACTGGGGCCGTTACCGCTGGAATATCAGGGCGCTCCGGTGCCGACGAAAATGAACAAGCTCGGCTCCGGCGGCTCGCCAGGCGCGGGCAGTTTCTTGTTCGCCGATCCCGACGCCGAGAACACCGCGCTATCCGAGGCCCATCATGCCGCCGAGCGCCGCGCGCTCACCGCACTGCGGGGTCGCTGAACCCAGCCCGCACCTAATAACCTCGTGTCATGGCTGGCGAGGCAGGCCGACATTTGCGGGGCTTGGACGCCGCGCCGCATTACCACGTCATCGCTGAAAATCAGGCAGGAGAGTTGATTTGCAGCGATGGGTTCGCCTGGCCGACCGCGCAGGGGTTCGCAGCAGACCTGATTTCGCCGCCCCCAGGAGCGCCGGTTTACGAACCGGTACAGACCGTCTGGATCGTTCAGGGTGAACCGCTGCGGTGCCCGCTCGCCCACGGTGACAACACCCCGGATGACGAGCAGGCCGCAGCAGGATTTCTGGAACGAGTGCTCCAGCAGCCACCGTTCTGGTCGGCGTAGCGAGAGCGAGTCCAGTCCAACGAGGCGCCTTCGTCACGGCAGATGCCGCGCGACATGATGTCGGTATGACCACCGAGATCCGTGTCCTCGACAGCGAGGGTGACCTGGTTGCCGCGGCGAATCTGTTCCGCACCGCGATGATCGGTTTCCCGCCCTTGGCGAATCTGGCGCCGGGACAGATCACCACCTTGCTGGAACAGGGCCGAACCGTCGGCGCCTTCGTCAAGGACCAACTCGTTGGCACCGCCGATGCCGTGACAAGCGGACTGACCCTGCCCGGCGGAACCGTCGTCGGCCATGCTGCTGTCACGCACGTCGGGGTTCTGCCGTCGTACACCCGCAAAGGCGTCGCTACCGATCTCATGCGTCATCAGTTGCACGACGTCGCCGCGCGCGGCGAGACCGTCGCGACACTGCGGGCTTCGGAGGCGACCATCTACGAGCGGTACGGCTACGGCGTCGCGAGTTCATCGCAAACCATCGAGGTCCAAACGGCGCGAGCAGAACTTCGCCCCGGTCTCGAGACAGGTGGCCCGGTGCGCCTGCTGGAGGCCGAGCGGGTGTGGGATGTGCTGCCCGGGATCTACAACCAGAACCGGCCGTCACGTCCGGGAACCATCGACCGCCCGGATGTGTGGTGGCACGGTGTACGACTCCGGTCTGAATCATCGCCGCCGCCTTCGTATGTCGCAGTGCACGGTGAACCGGGCTCTGAAACCGGGTTCGCTCGTTACCGCCCGATCGACACCGACAAATGGTTCGTCAGCGATCAGCGCACCATCGCGGTGGAAGACTTCTTCGCACCCGACACCACCACCTACCTCGGGCTGTTGCGATTTCTTCTCGGGCTCGACCTCATTGATCGCGTGGTGTTTTGGATGCTGCCGGTCGACGATCCGCTGCCATGGCTGCTGCTCGACCGGCGCGCCGCGCGGGTGGCCGCCACTCACGACGAGACGTGGTTACGTGTCATCGATGTCGAGAAGGCGTTGTCTGCAAGGCGATACCAGGGCGACGAGGATATCGTCGTCGCCGTCGACGACCCACTGCTGCCCGACAATTCGATCAGCGTGGCTGTCACCGGAGACGGCGCCGAACAAACAGACCGGCGCCCGCAACTGCGCGTTAGCGTGGCCGGCCTGGCCGCCGTGTTGCTCGGCGGCGCGACATGGCGCAGTCTGGCCGTCGCCGGGCTGGCGCACGCCGAGAATCCGTCAGTGCTCGCCGCGGCCGAGCGGCTGTTCGCGGTACATGAGGCACCACACGCCGGATTCTTCTTCTAGCGCGTCACCGTCCCGCGGTGCCCAGCAGTTCTGAGAGTTGCGCCGCCGAAAAGCGGCTCGGCCCAAGCTGATTGCGCACCGCTTCGCGCGACGCGCGCGCCAAGGCGGCGTTGAGCGGCGCGGCGATGCCGTGCTGGTGGGCGATCCGGACAATCTCGCCGTTGAAGTAGTCGGTTTCGACGTTGCCGGTGTTGCGGCTCAGCGACTGCCAGGTGGAATTGCTTGCGCCGGTATCTGAGCCGGGTACCGGCCGTGGCATCGGTCCGTCGACTCGGGCCGCGGTGGATACCTCAAAAGAGGTGAATTCGATTCCGGCGGAACGTAATACCTGCTCGGCCTCAGTGCGCAGTGCTGCCGTCACGTCGCTGACGTCGGCGTCCACCTCCGACAATGCGCCCACCGCGTTGCCGAGATTACTCAGCAGCTTGTTGTATTTCCAGGGTGCGACGTCGTCGACGGCGTTCACCCGGATGCCCGCGGCGCTCCACGTCCGGGCCAATTGCTGTAGGAATTCGTCATCGGCTCGCGTGCGCAGCGGCGCCGGCCAGCGTCCGATATGAAACTGTCCGACCACCGGCCATGACCGCGCGATCACTTCACCGGGTTCGAGGTGCACGGCAGGCAACCAGACGCAAACACCGAACACCCGCCGGAAATAGCGCAGCGCTTTCTCCTCGGCGACAACGCCGTTGAGCGCGGTCAACGCCGGCAGCAGGTCGCCGGCGCTACCGATGATTCCATCGGGCCCGTGGACCGGCTGATCGACCCACTGCTGCAGCGCCGCGTCCACTTGTTGGGTCTTGGTGGCGAACACCAGCACGTCATAGGAGGTCAACCGCAGATGCTCGGCGCCGGTCACCGCGGTGACCGGCGTGTGGAAGATGCCGTCGGGTGTCCTCAGCGTCAAGCCTGTGGTCGCCAGCGTCTCGCCGTGGCGGCCCCGCGCGACCAGCACGGTGGCGACACCGGCCCGCGCGAGCACTCCGCCCACCGTGCCGCCGATCGCTCCTGACCCGACAATGACGTATCGGCGGCCGTTTACTCCCGGTTCGTGCGTCTCGTCCAATGCCATTGGGCGAGAATACGTCTGCTGACTGGGCCGCGTTCAGACCAGGTAGTAGTAGTGCTTGGCGTCCCCATTGGTCGGGACGGCTTCCGCCGGAACCTGCTCGCCTGATTCATCGAAGCCGCGCAGCGCGTGAGCGTAACGGACGGCCTTCAGCGTGGCAGAGAATTCCTCGTCTTCTTCGGGGAACACCCGCTCGGACGGGAACCACTTGTCGAACCCGACGTTCGTCAGCAGCTTCCAGAGGTCCGGCTGCACGCCCGCCAGCAAAACCGTGACGCCGCGGTCGGTTTCCTCCCGAACGAATTTCTCGATTCGCTGGATGACGACGGCATCCGGGTGGCGTACCCGCTTGAGCCGCAGCACGAGGTATTTGATGTCGTCGTGCTTGATCCGCTCGCCCAGCGCTTCCAGATACTGCTCGAGATCGGGTGCGGCGCCGAAGAACAGTTCGCCCTCGAAGTCATAGATGACAGTCGACGGATCGGCCGGGTCACCCGGAACCCGCTCGCGGACCACTCGTTCGGGGGCGACCACCAACTCCCTGGCCTTGAGCTTGGCCGCGCGTGGCACGAACAGCAGGATCGACAGCGCGACACCAAGCAGCACCGCGGTGTCCAAGTCGACGAATACGCCGACGAGCGCGGTGATGATCACCAGCCCCGCGTCATAGCGGGACGCCTTGATCGCGTAGCTCAACCGCTTGATGTCGATCAGTCGCGCGGCAGTGATCAGCAACAGGCCGGCCAGCGCGGCCCGGGGCATGTAGTGCAGTAGCGGCGCGAACAACAGCACGATGATCGCGACACCGATGGAAGCAATCACGCCGGAGAACCGGGTCGCCGCGCCGGCCTGGTAGTTGATCGGCGAGCGCGTCACCGAACCCGAGCCCGGCACGGCCTGGAAGAAGCCACCGGTGAGGTTCGCCAGGCCTTCGGCGATGATCTGCCGGTTGTAGTCGATCTTCTGCCCGCTCTGGTAGGCGATGGCCTTGGCGATCGACAGCGCCTCGAGCAGTCCGATGAACGCGATGGCCAATGCACCCGGCGCCAACTGGGTCACTTCGTTGAGTTGTACGGACGGGATGTGCGGGTGCGGCAGGCTCTGCGGGATCTTCGCGGTCAGCTTGATCGCAGTGTTGCCGGTGTGATCCTCAGTCGCCCATCCGGCCAGATACGCAATCAGGGCCGCAAAGATCAGCGTTGCCAGCAGGTCCAGCTGTGGCAGCCCGAAGCGTTTCACCAAGCGCCGCAGCACGACGGCGAGGACGATGGTCGCGACGCTGATGATCAACGCGCGGTAGTTGAAGGCCTCGCCATGGAACAGGGTGAGGTAAGTCCGTTTCAGCACCGATTGCCGGCCGTTGCCTTGGTCTTTCACTCCCAGGGCATTGCCGAGCTGACCCAGCGCGATCAGAACGGCCGCGGACAGCAGAAAGCCAAGGATGACGGATTCAGAGATGTATCGCGTCAGATCACCGAGCCTGAACACCGCAATCAAAATCTGGAAGGTGCCAACCAGAACGCCCAGCAGGAACAGCGCCTCGAACAGGACCGTCCGGTTCTCCGGGTCGATGAACGCCAATGAGCTGAACACCAACAGGGATATGGCACTGGTCGGGCCGTTGACCAGATGCGACGACGACTGGAAAATCGACGCGACGAAGGTCACCACGATCGCCGAGTAGACACCGAATTTGGGGTCGACGCCGGCCACCAACGCGTAGGTGATGCCCTGCGGCAGCGACACCGCCGCGACCGTGAGGCCCGCTATCAGGTCACGACGTGCTTTGTCCCCGTCGTAGTTCAGGCTTTTGATGCGCTCCGCAATGCTCATGGCGTCTTCGTCTTTCGCCGTGGGTGTGCCGACGCGACTCTGGCCGGAGCCGAGGAGACCACGTCGTAGATGCCGTTAGTGCCGAAGAACTTCTCCTGCGCGTCGTACCAACTCTTGGCGATCGCAGTGACGGGGAACAGATTGATGGGCGGCAGCCGATCCGCATGCTTGGCCAAGATCTCGGGCTTGATCGGCCGGTAGCCGTACTGGGCGACGGTTTCCTGTGCCGGGTCGGTGTAGAGGTACTCGAGGTAAGACTTGGCGTAGGACGCCAGCTTCTTGTCCTTGAGATTTGCGTCGACCCAGGTGACCGCCGGTTCGGCGAGGATGCTGACCGGAGGATAAACGATTTCGAATTGGTCTTTGTTCTCCGCCACTTCCCGCAGGGCTTCGTTCTCCCAGGTCAAGTGGACGTCGCCGATTTTCTCGACAGAAAAGGTGGTGGCGGCGCCGCGTGCTCCGCTGTCAGCGACCTTGACGTGGCTCAACAACGCCCTGACGAAGTCGCTGGCCTCCTGCTCGCTGCCGCCGCGGGTTGTCACCGAACCCCAGGCCGCGAGAACGGTGAGCTTTCCGTTGCCCGAGGTGCGGGGATTGGGATTGATAATGTCGACGCCGTCTTTGATCAGATCCGGCCAGTCGTGGATGCCCAGCGGATTGTCTTTCTCGACGACGAACACGATCGTCGAGGTGTAAGGGACCGAATGGTTTGGCAGTCGGCTCTGCCAATCGCCCGCGATCAGTCCGCGCTTCCGCAGCGCGTCGACGTCACTCGGCAACGCCAGCGAAACGACGCCGGCCTTCTCATGGCCCTTGATGACCTCGGAAGCCTGCCGGCCCGAACCGCCATGCGACTGCTTGATTTCCACCGTGACGCCGGTCTTCTTCCGGAACTCGTCGACGAACGTCTTGTCGATCGCCGCGTACAGCTCGCGGGTCGGGTCGTAGGAGACATTGAGGATCTGATTCGGCGAGTTGTCGCGGTGCAGATTATGAAAGGCGAGCAGGCCGCCTGCGACGATGATCGCGACGATCCCGAGGATATTGAGCCGCGATACGGAACGCGGCAGTTTGCCGCGGCGCTTGGCCGGGGGCGCGGGCTCCGTCATTGTCGCCTCCTAGTGCTGGAATCGTGGGGTTGCCGGTGACCGGCCATGGACTGCCTGACGCGCTGATTGTTCTCACCGGCCGTGAGATTTGGAGCGTAGCTAGCACTTCCCTGAAAGACAGCTGTGTAAATCAGCCTGATCGCAATGGCCCAGTCCGGCTACCAGCTCTTCGCCAGTCAACCGCCGCCACCGGCGGCTAGATCTTGGTCGGCACGTATCCCGTCAGGCCACCGTCGACAACGAACTCCGATGCTGTTGCGTAAGAGGACTCGTCGCTGACGAGGAACAGCACAAAGTTCGCGATCTCGGCCGGCGACGCCCCGCGACGCATCGGAATGGGCGCCATGAACTCCTTCGTCACACCTTCGCTCAACGGCGTATGAACCAAGCCCGGGTGGATCGAGTTAACCCGAATGTTGTAGCGCGCCAGCTCTACTGCGGCAGATTTGGTGATTCCGCGCAATCCGAACTTGGCGGCGACGTAGGAGTGCAGGTTGGCGCTTCCGGCTAGCCCTTCGACGGACGACACGTTGACGATAGAGCCGCCGCCGGCGGCAATCATCGGCTCAACGACCGCGCGCATACCCAGATACGCGCCGGTGAGGTTGACGTCCATGACCCGCTGCCAATCCGACAATGACGAACCCCGCAGCGGCCCGACTTTGACTATCCCCGCATTGTTCACCAGCGCGTCGAGCCGGCCGAAACGTTCCAGAGTGGCCGCGAGCGCCTGGTCCCACAGCGCCGGATCCGCCACGTCAAGGTGCACGAAAATAGCCGCATCGCCGAGCTTTTCGGCGACCGACCGGCCGGCGTCGTCCAGGATGTCGCCGATCACCACACGCGCGCCCTCAGCTACCAGCGCTTCGGCATGCGCCGCACCCATTCCCCGCGCGCCACCGGTGACCAGCACCACCTTGTCCGCTACCCGAGCCATGGCCGCCTACCGTACGCCCGCCACGGCGCGCAGCTGATCCAGCATGCGGTCGTCGTCGTAGCCGGGGATGAGGTAGTGGCACACCGAAAGTCGCACCAGTGCCTGCGCCACGGCCTGTGGGTCGGACACCTGTCCCGCCAGCACGGGCGCTACCAGGTCGACCAGCAGCGGCAGCGAGGTGGCCATCTGCTCGAGCACCAGGCTGGGCTCGATCTCGATGAGACCGCGCATCTGATAGGAGGTGTAAAAGGCCGCCAAGAAATCCAGCAGTGCGTCGATTCGGTCGCGGCCGCTGCGGCCCTGCGTCGCGCGGTCCATGTCCTGACGCAGCAGCTGAAGTTCGAATTGGCTGAATGCTGATAGCAATTCGTCCTTTGACCTGAAGGATTTGTACAGCGTCGGGCGTGAAATGCCGGCCTGCGCCGCGACATCGGACAGGTTGAACTTGCCGTAGCCGTGCCGGCTGAGAACTTTGAACGCGGCCCGCAGGATGCGCTCGCGCATGGGATCCCCGGCCTCGGCACTAGCGGTCATTTACACCCTTTACTTGAGTTGTAAGCGATGTTAGCGTCGCGCCATGCCGTCTGCAAACCCTTCGGGCGCGACCGATTACGGCGACGTCGACTTCTTCAGCGATCCCCGACTGGTCGCCGACCCGTATCCCTTCTACGAGCATCTGCGGGCGCAATGCCCGGTCGCCCCGGTACCGCGCAACGGCGTGTTCGCAGTCACCGGGTACGACGAACTGACCGAGGTATATCGCGACAACGCGACATACTCTTCGGTCAACTCGTCGTTGGGCCCTTTCCCGCTCCCGTTCGAGGTACGCAGCGACGACATCTCCGACCTGGTCGAGGTACACCGCGACCGCTTTCCGATGAGCGAACACCTCGTCTCGTTCGATCCGCCCCGCCACACCGCGCACCGGGCGCTACTGACCGGACTCTTCACGCCGAAGCGGCTCAAGGAGAACGAGCAGTTCATGTGGCGACTTGCCGACCAGTTGATCGACGAATTCATCGCTGACGGGCGTTGTGAGTTCGCCTCCGCGTACGGCGGGGCATTTCCGTTCCTGGTGATCGCTGATCTGCTGGGCGTGCCCGAACGCGACCACGCGATGTTTCGCGATCTGCTGGCCGGTAACACACCGCCCGACGCTGCCTGGCAGGATGAAGACGGCACGGTCAACATGAATCCCCTTGCCTATCTTGACAAGTGGTTCACCGCCTATATCAGCGATCGCCGCGAGCAGCCCGCCCACGACATCCTGACCGAGATGGCGACCCAACGCTTCGCCGACGGGACGCTGCCCGAGGTGACTGATCTGGTGCGCATTGCCACGTTCCTGTTCATCGCCGGCCACGAGACCACCGCGCGCCTGCTGTCCAGTGCGCTGCGGGCACTGGCCGAGGACGCTGATCTCCAGCAATCGCTGCGCACCAACCGCGATCGCATACCGAACTTCGTCGAAGAGATGCTGCGGCTGGAGAGCCCCATCAAGAGCGACTTCCGATTAGCGCGTAAGACAACCACACTCGCGGGAGTCGAGATCCCGGCGGGCACCACCATGATGCTGCTGCCTGGTGCGGCCAATCGCGACCCCGCGCACTTCGAGTGTCCGGCGGAGTTGCGGATCGACCGTCCGAACGCTCGCCAGAACGTCGCATTCGCTCGCGGAGTGCACAGTTGTCCCGGTGGCCCACTGGCCCGGATCGAGGGCCGCGTCACCATCGAACGCATGCTGGACCGGCTGCGCAACATCAGAATTGATGAAGGCCATCACGGCCCGGCCGGTGATCGACGATTCCGCTATGTGCCGCTGTACATCATCCGCGGACTGCAGGAGCTGCATCTCGAATTCACCGCCGCCTCATGACCACCGAGGAGATACAGACCTGGATCGACAAGTCCGCGCTGACCGAACTGGTGGCGACGCTGTCGGCGGCCGTCGATCGCGCCGACAAGGCGGCGATCGTCGACTGCTACGCGCCGCAGTCATACGACGACCACGGCGGCTTCAAAGGATCCGGTTCGGAGTTCGCCGAGATGATATGTGCACCCGATGGGCGCGCGGAACAGCTGACCATGCACCACCTGCTCGGACAGTCAGTCTTTGACATCCGCGGCGACGAGGGTTGGGGCGAAACGTTTTTCGTCATGCATGCGCTGATCGGTGACCAGGTGACCGCCGGGTACGGCCGCTACATCGACTACTTTCAGCGGTTCGGAGATGCCTGGAAGCTCACCTACCGCAGGGTCGTGCCCGACGTCACCATCCCTGGCGACGATGCCTCACAGTACTGGCAGTCGCGCCGTGACCACACCGATCCTCGCTACGACCGCCGGACGGCGCCGCCTACTTAGAGCGACGCCGCGCCAGCAATTCGCGCACGGGCCGTAGCTGTTGGTCGTCACGCCCCGGTGCCCACAGTCCTATCAGGACGGCACTGACGGCTACCAGCACGCCGAGCACCAGCAGCGAAGAATGCATGGCGTCGATGAACGCCGTCTTGCTGACTTCCGACAGCCGGGCACCCGCCGGTCCCAGCCGTCGCGCGACCTCCAGCGCCTGGCCCAGCGACGTGCTCGCGGCGTCCCCCACCGACCTCGGGAATCCAATCAGGTTGGGCGCCAACGTCTTCGCATACCGCGCGGCCAGCATCGACCCGGCGAGCGCGATGCCGAGCGCGGCACCGATTTCCCGGCTGGCGTCGTTGACCGCCGAGGCCACCCCCTGCTTCTCGTCGGGCGCGGTCGTCATGATCACCGACGTCGTCGGCGCGGTGCACAATCCGATACCGGTGCTCATCACCAACATCGGCCACGCTGCTCGCCAATAGGGCGATCCCACTTTGATGCCAAGCATGCAGAGCGACCCTGCCGCGATCAGCAGGAGTCCGCTGAACACCACCGCGCGCAGACCGAGTCGGGGCAGATACCAGAACGACAGCACAGACAGCACCAACATCGGACCCAGGAGCGGACTGAGCGCAAGCGCCGTCTTATTGGGGCTGTAGCCGAGGATCAACTGCATGTACTGCATGAGCAGGAACATGTAGCCGAACATCGACAGAAAGAACACGGTGATGGTGGCCGCGCCGGTGGCGAACGCGGGAACCGCGAACAGCCGCACATCCAACAGCGGATAACGCTGCCGCACCTCGACAAAGCCGAAAGCCAGGCCCAGCAGTAGCCCGACGCCGATGCTGGTAACCACCAGCGGGTCGGTCCATCCACGCGCCGGCGCCTCGAGAATGCCGAACACGAGCGTCGCCACGCCGCCGCCGATAACCAGCGCGCCGCGCCAGTCCAGTGGCTTGGCGTCGGCATCTCGCGAACTCGCAATCGTCAACGTCAAGATGAAGATGGTCAAGGCCGCACCCGCGAAGGCCCAGAAGATGGAATGCCACGACCAGAAATTCAGCAGGCCACCGGATCCGAGCATGCCGATGACGGCGCCCGATCCGGCGACACCGGCCCAGATGCCGACGGCCTTGTTCCGCTCCTCTTTCGGGTAAGCGGCAGTGATCAACGACAGCGTGGCGGGCATGATCAACGCCGCGCCCGCGCCGGCAACCCCGCGGGAGACGATGACGATCAATGGATCGGACAGCACCGCCGGTACCAGAGACGCCCCCGCGAATACGGCCAGCCCGACCAGCATCGCGCCCCGTCTGCCGTAGCGATCACCCAGCGCGCCGGCCGGCAATAGGAGACAGGCGAGGACCAAGGTATAGCTGTCCACGACCCAGGTGAGCTGAGTCTGGGTGGCCGACGTCGCGATCGCTATGTCAGGAAGCGCGGTGTTCAGCGCCACCATCGAGGAGATGACCAGCAGCACGCCGAAGCACGCCACCGTAAGCAGCCACAGCCGGGCCCGCTCTGACAAGCCGGCGAGAGCGAAGTCGCTGTCTTGGCCTGGGTGAGTCACAGCATTGGCCACGCGCCACCCCCTTCAGCGATGCAGTTGCCCCCTCAAGGCCGATCCCCTACGAGACTAACAGTCTCGTTTCTCGCTTGCCATTTACGCGGCGAGATCAGGTCGGCGCGGGCCCGACCAGCAGCTGTTTGATCACCGGGGCGGCCCAGCGGCTGAGTTCCTCGCGACTGAGGCCGGCCACCGGTGGATTCACCAGCACGTATCGCGTGATCGCGAGCCCGATCACGAACGCGCCCATCAGGCCGATCCGCTGCACGGGATGGTCGGGGGTGGCGGTGATCAGTTTGGGCGCCACCTGCTCGGCAAAAACTCGGCGTAGGGTCTCGGCCGCGAGCGGGCTGGTCATCGCGGCCCGCAACAGCGCCAAGAATGTTTCGTCCTCTTCCCACACCGCGAAGAAGCGGGGCAGCAAGATGCCGGCGACCTCGTCGGGATCGACATTCGACAGATCGGGAAGGTCGATCTCGAAGTCCGCTGCCGCCGCGAACAAGTCCTGTTTGCTGCCGAAATACCGGATCACCAATGCCGCGTCCACACCGACATCGGAGGCCACGGCCCGCAGGGTCGTCCGCTCGTAGCCTTCGGCTCCGAAGCGGCGGCGCGCCGCGGACAGGATGTCGGCGCGTGTCTGCGCAGCGTTGCGGGGCCGAGTGACACTCATGACGGCGCCGGGCCGACGAGAAGCTGCCGAAACACCGGTGCCGCCCACAGCCGAAGCTCTTCGCGGGTGAGGTCTGCGGCCGGGACGTTGCCCAGCACCGACCGCGTCGCGGCCAGCCCGATCACGAATGCGTCCGTCAACGCGATCCGCTGCTGGTCATAGTCGGGGGTGGCGGCCTTCAGCGTCGGCGCGACGTGAACAGCGAGGGTCTCGTTGAGTTTGTCGGCGGCCACGCGGCTGGTCATCGCCGCCTGCAGCAAGGCCATGAACGAGTGGTCCTCTTCCCACACCGCGAAGTAGCGCGGCAACAGCATGTCGGCGATGTCGTCAGGATCCGCATCGGTTAGATCGGGAAGCTCGATGGTGAATTCGGTGGCGGTGGCGAACAGGTCCTGCTTGCTGCCGAAATACCGGGTGACCATCGCCGCGTCCACGCCCACGTCTCCCGCGATCGCGCGAAGGGTGGTGCGGTCGTAGCCGTCCGCGGCGAACCTGCGGCGCGCGCAAGCCAGGATGTCCGCCCTGGTCTGGGCGGCGTTGCGCGGTCGTTTTGTCATCGTTCACCACTTTATGTCATCAGCCGTTGACTAGGTCCGCCGCCGCGCGTATGTTCAAGTCACCAACTGTTGACAAAAGTCATCGGTTGTTGAGATCGAAAAAGCGGGTGGCCCTATTGAACGTCTGTCAGCCGAGAGACGTAGTAGCAGATAGACCCACTGGCAGTCGGTCACAAATTTCAGCAGCGGCAACGGTGCCGGCAACCAACGTCGTCCAGGACAGGTGAGTCAGATGAGAAAGCCCAAGAGCGGCAATGAGTTTCAGGCCCATAAGGCCGGCAGTGTCATAGCGGGTGTGCAGGGCGTCCTGCCAGAACATCACTATGCGCAACATGAAATCACCGACATGCTGGCCGGACTTCCCGCATTCAGGGAGCACGGGGATCTGCTCCGTAAGTTTCACGCGAGTTCCAAAGTCAACGGTCGTTACCTGGTGCTGCCGCTCGAGGAGTACGCCTCGCTGACCGACTTCGGCAAGGCCAACGACGTCTGGATTGAAAACGCGGTCGAGCTCGGCTGCGCGGCGATCTCCGCGGCGCTCGACGAGGCGGGGCTGCGTCCGCAGGATGTCGACGTGGTGATGTCGACGACCGTCACCGGTCTCGCAGTGCCTTCGATCGAAGCCCGTATCGCGACGCGCCTGGGACTTCGCCCCGATGTACGACGGGTGCCGATGTTCGGTCTTGGCTGCGTCGCCGGTGCCGCCGGAGTGGGCCGGCTTAACGATTATCTGCGCGGCGCGCCCGATGACGTCGCGGTGCTGCTGTCGGTGGAGCTGTGCTCTCTCACCTTCCCCGCGACCACCCCGTCGTTGACTTCCCTTGTCGGTACATCGCTGTTCGGCGACGGGGCCGCGGCGGTCGTTGCGGTCGGTGCCCGTCGCGCCGAGCAGATCGGCGCCCGTGGACCCGAAGTGCTCGGTTCGCGCAGTCACCTGTACCCGGACTCGCAGGACACGATGGGATGGAATATCGGTTCGACCGGTTTCGGTCTCATCCTTTCCCCAGACGTCGCCAGCGTCGTCGAGCAGTACTTGTCCGACGACGTAGCCGGCCTGCTGGCTGCGTACGGGCTTGAGATCCCGGACATTGGCGCATGGGTCAGCCACCCGGGTGGTCCCAGGGTCATCGAGGCGATCGTCTCATCGCTCGGATTGCCCTCCGACGCACTGGAATTGACGTGGCGGTCGTTGAGTGAAGTCGGTAACCTCTCGTCGTCGTCGGTGCTGCACGTCCTGCGTGACACGATCGCCAAGCAGCCGCCGAGTGGCAGCCCGGGAATGCTGCTCGCAATGGGCCCCGGCTTCTGCTCCGAGCTCGTCATGCTGCGCTGGCGGTGAGACTGCGATGACTTGGTACGCGTTGTTGGTCGTCGCGGTCGCCGTCGAGCGACTGATCGAAGTGCGGGTTGCCGAACGTAACCGCGCCGCCAGCTTGACGCACGGCGGCGTGGAACTCGGGGCCGGACACTATCCGGCGATGGTGGCCTTGCACATCAGCCTGCTAGTGGGCTGCCTGGTCGAGCCGATTGTGCTGCACCGCAGCTTCATACCCGCGTTGGGCTGGTCGATGTTCGTGGTGGTGCTGGCCGCGCAGGCACTGCGCTGGTGGTGCATCACAACTCTGGACTATCAGTGGAACACCCGCGTCATCGTCATTCCGGGCGCGAGCCGCGTGACCGGCGGCCCCTACCGGTTGATACCTCATCCGAACTACGTCGCGGTGATCGCCGAAGGTGTAGCGCTGCCATTGGTGCACTCGGCATGGATTACCGCGCTGGCTTTCTCGATCCTCAACGCATGGCTGCTGAGCACCCGGGTCAGGGTCGAAAACGCCGCACTGGCGAGCCTGACATGATCGATCTTCTGGTCGTCGGCGGCGGGCCGGCCGGTCTGGCTACTGCGATCCACGGTGCTCGGGCGGGACTCCAGGTGGTTGTCGCCGAGCGCCGCCGGGGATCGATCGACAAGGCGTGTGGTGAAGGCCTGATGCCGCACACCTTGCGCCATCTGCAGGGTCTCGCGGTCCACCCGCTCGGCAAACCGATCCGGGGTATCAGCTACCGGGACGGTGCCCGGCACATCGAGGCGAATTTCAAGCGCGGTACCGGGCGCGGTGTGCGCAGGACCGTACTGCACGGCGCGCTTCTCGACGCCGCAGTCGAGGCCGGCGTTGACATCGTCCAAGACGAGATCCGTGAGATCGATCAGGACGTCGACAGCGTTCGCGCCGGACGCTGGCGGGCCCGTTACCTCGCCGCGGCAGACGGGTTGCATTCGCCGATCCGCCGCTCGCTGGGCTTGGAGCAAACCAGTCCCGGACCGCGCCGCTGGGGCATCCGCCGGCATGTGCAGATCGCGCCGTGGTCGGACTACGTCGAAGTGCACTGGGCGCCGGGTGCCGAGGCATACGTGACACCTGTTGCTGACGATTGCGTGGGCATCGCGCTGCTCAGCTCCGGGCGCGGCGGATTCGATCGCCACCTCGAGGAATTTCCGGCCCTGCGCGATCGGATCGAGGGCCATCCGCACGAGCCCGACCGCGCGGCCGGACCGTTGCGGCAGAACGTCTCGAGCCGCACCGCCGGACGGGTCCTACTTGCAGGCGACGCAGCGGGCTATGTCGATGCGCTCACCGGCGAGGGTCTTGGCTTGGCTTTCGGTGCCGCCGAACTACTGGTCGACTGTGTGATGAGCGGCCGACCAGAGGATTACGACCGTCAGTGGCGTCAATTGACTCGGCGCTACCGCATGCTGACTGCGGCTCTGCTTCAGGCTTCCGCCTACGCTCCCGCCCGGTCGCGTATCGTGCCGGC
>NZ_DATNJW010000480.1:0-7196 GCF_035603715.1 Mycobacterium sp.
GCCGTGGGTATCGGCGAAGGTGCCACGCTGAATTCCGGTGAGGGTGTCGCGCAGCGCCATCGTCACCTCGCCGGATTCGCCGTCGCCGATGGTGAATTCGGCGTCGCCGTATTTCACCTGTGAGATCGGCGTGATGACCGCTGCGGTGCCACAGGCGAACACCTCGGTGATCTCACCGGCGGCGGCCTTCTTCTGCCATTCGTCGACATCGATCTTGCGTTCCTCGATGGCGAACCCCGCGTCGGTTGCCAACTGCAGCAGTGAGTCTCGGGTGATACCCGGCAAAAGCGAACCGGACAGCTCGGGGGTGACCAAGCGGGCCGATCCGCCGCTGCCGAACACGAAGAAGAGGTTCATCCCGCCCATCTCTTCGATGTAGCGGCGTTCCACGGCGTCCAGCCAGACCACCTGCTCGCACCCGTGCTCGGCGGCCTCGGCCTGCGCCACCAGCGAGGCGGCATAGTTGCCGCCAAACTTCGCCGCGCCGGTGCCACCCGGGCTCGCACGCACGTAATCCGTTGAGATCCAGACAGTTACGGGCTTGATCCCGTTCTTGAAGTACGCTCCCGCCGGTGACCCGATCACCAGGTAGCGATACTGCTTTGCCGGCCGCACCCCGAGCCCTGGCTCGGTGGCAAACACGAACGGACGCAGATACAACGACTCCTCGCCGCCGGCCGGCGGCACCCAGACGTTGTCGACGGCGATCAGTTGACGCAGCGATTCGATGAACAGCTCCTCGGGCAGTTCGGGAATCGCGATCCGGCGGGCCGAGGACTGCATCCGCGCGGCGTTGGCTTCGGCGCGAAACGACACGATCGACCCGTCCGCCCAGCGGTAGGCCTTGAGGCCTTCGAAGATCTCCTGGGCGTAGTGCAGCACGATCGCCGAAGGATCCAATTCGATCGGACCGTAGGCGCAGACCTGCGCATTGTGCCAACCCTGACCGTCGGTGTAATCGATCGACACCATGTGGTCGGTGTGATATTTCCCGAAGCCGGGATCGGCCAGAATCGCCTGGCGGGCGTCGTCGCTAGCCGGGTTTGCGGCGGGTGACACCGTGAACTCGAGGACGTCGCTGGTCATCAGGCGATTGTATAACCGGGCGCTATCGAGTTTTTGGCTCGACGAATGGCGGGCGCACGACTTCGCATTCGACGCTGCGTCCCCGGACGTCGACAGTGACGTGCCGGCCGTCCTCCACACCCGCGTCGACGTCGATCAGTGCCAGCGCGATACCGACCTTCAGCGTCGGCGAAAACGTGCCCGATGTGGTGACCCCAACCGTGGTATCGCCGTCGAGAACGTTCAGGTCAGGCCGCAACACACCGCGACCCACCGCGCGCAGACCCCGCAGCAGGCGCCGCGGGCCTGCCTCCTTTTCGGCCAGCAGAGCATCGCGACCGAAGAATGCGTCCTTCTTCCACCCGATCGCCCAGCCGCAGCGGGCCTGCAGCGGCGAGATGTCGGCGGAGAGTTCATGGCCGTGCAGCGGATAACCCATCTCGGTGCGCAGAGTGTCACGCGCACCCAGACCGGCCAGTTGCCCGCCCGCGCGGGTGACCGCAGCCAGCAGCGCGTCGAACACCACTCCGGCGGAGTCCCACGGCGGCAGCAGCTCATAGCCGTGCTCGCCGGTGTATCCGCTGCGGCACACCCGCACCGGCACGCCCTCGAACGCCGCGTCGGCGTAGCCCATGTAGTCCATGTCGGTTGGCAGGCCGAGTTCGGTGAGCACT
This sequence comes from Mycobacterium sp., assembly GCF_035603715.1. Classification (GTDB taxonomy): domain Bacteria; phylum Actinomycetota; class Actinomycetes; order Mycobacteriales; family Mycobacteriaceae; genus Mycobacterium. The sequence goes on from NZ_DATNJW010000480.1 coordinate 1,740, forward strand.
TCGGTCGACCGGGGGCCTTGCACGGCGAGCACCGCGTAGGACCGATGCTCGTCGGTGATGCTCAGCCCTGCGGGCGCAGCATCTTTCAGGGCAGCGACCACGGCAGCGGTATTAGCGGCGTTGGGCACCAGGAACATTTCGTCGGGACTGACGTAGTAGGCGATCAGGTCATCGATCACGCCGCCGGATTCATTGCAGCACAACGTGTATTGCGCCTTGCCCGGCTCAATTCGATTGAGGTCGTTGGTCAGCGCGGAGTTGACGAACTGCGCGGCGCCGGGCCCGCGCACCAACGCCTTGCCCAGGTGGCTGACATCGAACAGCCCAACGGCATTGCGCGTCGCAGTGTGCTCGGCGACCGTACCGGCATATGACACCGGCATCAGCCATCCGCCGAACTCGGCGAAGGTGGCGCCGTTCGCGCGGTGACGGTCGTCCAGCGGTCCATGCAAGAGGTCATCGCTCATAGGCATTTCACCCTAATGCGAGCCGCGACTGGCAGACTTGGCCAGGTGGTCGATCCCCTGGACTTCGACGCCATGCAGGCGGCGGGGATCGCTGACCCACGCTCGCGAGCCGGCCTGCTGGAGTACCTGGCGGGCCTCGGTTTCACCATGGACGAGATGGCCGAGGCCGAACGCAACGGCCGCCTCTTCGGGCTCGCCGGGGACGCCCTGCTTTGGTCCGGTCCCCCGACCTACACCCTGCGGACCGCTGCCGAAGCGATCGGCGTGGCGGTGGAGGACATCGAACACGCCTGGGCCATGCTCGGCCTGACCATCGCAGACCCGGACACGCCGACGTTGAGTCAGGCTGATGTCGACGGCCTGGCGACCTGGACGGCGATGAGGATGCAGATGGGCCCCGACGCCGCGGACGGCTTCCTGCGGGTCCTCGGCGCGAACATCGCCCGGGTGGCCGAGGCGATATCGTCGGTGATCCGAACGAGTCGACCCAAAATGTGGCTCGGCCTCACCGGGGACGAGCTCGCCACCGCGCAGGTCTACCGCGAGGCCGCGCACTTCGTCCCCCGCATCGGGGCGATGATCGACGCCATCTACCGGCACCATCTCGTCAGCACGCGCACCTTCATCGAGGGCGTGGTCAGCGGCCCGTCGGCCAGTCTGGTGTGCGGCGTCGGGTTTGCCGACCTATCCGGCTTCACCGCGCTCACCCAACAGCTGACACCCGCGGAGTTGTCGACAATGCTCAGCGAGTTCGGCGCCACGGTCAGCGACCTGGTGCATGCCGACGGCGGGCGGGTGGTGAAGTTCCTCGGCGATGCCGTGATGTGGGTCAGCTCGGACCCGGAGCGGCTGGCGCAAGCGGCGCTTGACCTGGTCGATCATCCGCGGGCACACGAAGCGGGACTGCAGATCCGCGCCGGTCTCGGCTACGGCCCGATCGTGGCCATCAACGGTGACTACTTCGGCAACGCCGTCAACCTGGCCGCGCGGCTCGTCGCCGCGGCGGCACCGGGACAGATCCTGGCCTCCGAGGAGATCTACGAGCAATTGCCGCAGTGGCCCGCCGTCGTCCAGGAACCATTGCAGCTCAAGGGTTTCGGCGCTCCGGTGATCGCCTACGAGCTGGGCCGGGCGGAGGCCTGACCAGGGCTGTGACACGAAAGATGCGGACGGGTCCGCGGCATCGGCAGGCATCCCAAACCCGCGATCGTTAGGGTTGACATTTGTGAGCACACAACCCGGTTACCTGGCCCCCGCTGTCTCGGTCGCCTCTTCGCTGCCCCGCCGCGGCGTGAAATCGGCGGTGTTGATCGTTCCGGTGGTGTCATCAGGTCCCGAGGACGTCAACGACGAGCCGGGCGCGGCGGTCGTCGCTGCCGAACCGTTTCTGTCGAAAGATGCGGTCAGCGAGATCGAGGACGGCTTGCGCGCGCTGAACGCCACCGGCGCCGCCGAGCAGGTACACCGGCTGGTGGTGAAGTCGCTACCGGTGGCCAGCGTGCTGACCATCGGGCTGGGCAAGCCGCGCGACGAGTGGCCGGCGGACGTGGTCCGCCGCGCGGCCGGCGCGGCGGCGCGCGCGCTCAGTGGCGCCGAGGCCGCGATCACCACCCTGGCCGCACTGCCGGGCGACGCAGTCTTGGAAGCGACAGTCGAGGGGCTGGTGCTGGGCAGCTATCGCTTCACCGAGTTCCGCACCGACAAGACCGCCCCGAAAGATCCGGGTCTGCGCACCATCACCGTGCTGTCCAGCGACAAGGCAGCCAAAGCGCAGGCCGCCCACGCCAGCGCGGTCGCGACGGCGGTCGCCACCGCCCGTGACCTCGTCAACACCCCGCCCAGCCACCTGTTTCCGGCCGAATTCGCAAAGCGGGCAAAGACTTTGGGTGACTCAGTTGGACTCGAGGTCGAAATTCTCGACGACAAGGCGCTACTGAAGCACGGCTACGGCGGTGTCATCGGCGTCGGCAAGGGTTCGTCGCGGCTGCCACGGCTGGTGCGGTTGACCCACCACGGTTCACGGCTGGCCAAAAAGCCGAAGCAGGCCAAGAAAGTCGCCCTGGTCGGCAAGGGCGTCACCTTCGACACCGGCGGCATATCGATCAAGCCCGCGGCGTCGATGCACTACATGACCTCCGACATGGGCGGGGCGGCGGCGGTGATCGCGACCGTGGCACTGGCCGCGCAACTGGAGCTGCCGATCGACGTGATCGCCACCGTGCCGATGGCCGAGAACATGCCGTCGTCGACGGCCCAGCGCCCCGGCGATGTGCTGACGCAGTACGGCGGCACGACCGTCGAAGTGCTCAACACCGACGCCGAGGGCCGTCTGATCCTGGCCGACGCGATTGTTCGCGCATGCGAGGACAACCCGGACTATCTGATCGAGACGTCGACGTTGACCGGCGCGCAGACGGTGGCGCTCGGCTCGCGCACGCCGGGGGTGATGGGCAGCGACGAGTTCCGCGACCGGGTGGCCACGATCTCGCAGCAGGTCGGCGAAAATGGTTGGCCGATGCCGTTGCCGGACGAGCTGAAGGACGACCTGAAGTCGACGGTCGCCGACCTGGCCAACGTCAGCGGCCAACGGTTCGCCGGAATGCTGGTGGCAGGGGTGTTCCTGCGCGAGTTCGTCGCCGACGGGGTCAATTGGGCACACATCGATGTCGCTGCGCCGGCCTACAACACCGGTGGCCCTTGGGGTTACACCCCTAAAGGGGCCACAGGTGTGCCGACTCGCACCATGTTTGCGGTGCTGGAAGATATCGCGGCGAACGGCTAGCGCGGCAGGCTAGCCATGTACCGCCGACCCCTGGAACCATCTGACCTTCTGCAGCCAGGACCGCGCAGAGGTCAGGGCGAAAGCGGCGCCGCACGAACAGCAGAAGAACCAGACCAGCCCGGCGCTGATTGTGCCCTGCAGCGGCGGGACTAGCGCGGTGATCATCCGCACCGCGCAAGCGGCGATGCCGCTGCCCGAGGCGAACAGATAGAGAGTGGCGATGTTCCGCGACCGCGGGTCCTTTCGCAACACCAGCAGTGCGCGCGAGCCGAACGTCAACAGGTAGGCCAGGGTTCCCGTGAGCAATACCCAGTACACCGACAGCCAGAAGTCGGTGGGTAGCGCGAAGAAGTCGCGCGCATACGTCTTGCTGCCATAGCTGAGCGTGAACGTCGCCAGCAACAGCGGTATGCACAACGTCGCCGGTCGCTCTACCCATTGTTTGAACGACCTCTGCAGCGCGTCGTCATCTTCAAGCCGACCGACCACGTTGTAGACGATCGCGGAGGCCGCGACGATGTAGCAGTCGTGCCCGATGTAGTTCTGCAGGTTCCACTCGCCGGTGACCTTGTGGAGGGCAACTCCGAGCGTCTCAGCCGACATCGGCGATATCAGTAACACCGCGAAACCCTGCAGAGCGATGTTGAGCGTCGCGGCGACCTCCCACCGGCAGTGCCAAGTGACTCGCCGGATCCAGAGGCTCCAGCCGATGGATGCGAGGGTGATGATGATGAGAGCGCTAAGTGCCACAGCAGTACCCCATACAGAGCTAAATATTTACAGCGGAGGGGCGTCCGATCGCGGACGCCACTCCGCGATCCTGGTTGGTTGCTGGAGGGTCTTCACCCCGCCGGCGGCCGCCACGGCATGCATCGTGCTGCCGCCACGGATCTCTTCAGCTAACGCAGTGACCTCTTCCGGTTCGATGAACCGGTACCGGGTCAGCAACTCGGCGCGGTTGATGCCGAGGTTGGCCGCGGCAACCCGTAAGTTGTCCGCGGTGATCAGGGTCCCCTTGTCCAACTGGTCGTAGTACGTGGAACGGGGGAGCTCCATCGCAGTCCAGATCTCTTCCCTACTCAGGGAGCGACCGGCCAGGTAGGAGAGCACGGTGGCAAGTTCCTTGCCGCTGTCATCTGGATACACGAGGAACAAGATATCCAGTTTGTCGGCTTTTTAAAACACGAATCACGTTAAATCGCGATTGCTTCGGGTTTTTAGAAAGGCACGCATCTTTTTATTTGGAACTCGTGTCCAATTTATTGGACGTATTGGCCGAGTGACGCGTGGCCCGTCTCTGTTGGACAGAGACCTAAGTCACATCGCCGGGTCGCCGTTTCGGTGCTTTCCACCGCGGCGGAACCCAGTTGCCACCGGCTTGCCCTGGGTGTGTGGCGACAGCGCCGCAGTGACAGGATGGTTGCGGTAATCAGGGATGCAGCTTCGGTACACCACGCTGTGGTAAGCCAGAGTCGACGCGTGCCCACCGACCGATCGAGGAGTCGACAGCGATGGCCTTCTCAGTTCAGATGCCGGCACTCGGTGAAAGCGTCACTGAGGGGACCGTCACTCGCTGGCTCAAGCAAGAAGGCGACACTGTCGAGCTCGACGAGCCTTTGCTGGAAGTGTCCACCGACAAGGTCGACACCGAGATTCCCTCGCCCGCAGCGGGCGTGCTGACCAAGATCGTCGCCCACGAAGACGACACCGTCGAGATCGGCGGCGAGCTGGCCGTGATCGGCGACTCGGCCGAGGGCACCCAGGGCGGCACCGAGCAACCCGCCGAGCCGCCGCCCGCGCAGGCAGCACCAGAACCGCAGCCGGAGCCGGCGGCCACTCCCGCACCCGAACCACAGCCGCAGCCGCCCGCGGCGCCGGCCGCAAGTGCACCGAGTGCGTCTGGAGACTCGCAGCCGGTGCTGATGCCCGAACTCGGCGAGTCCGTCACCGAGGGCACCGTCACTCGCTGGCTGAAAAAGGTGGGCGACGCGGTAGATGTGGACGAGCCCCTCGTCGAGGTTTCCACCGACAAGGTCGACACCGAGATTCCGTCACCAGTCGCGGGCACGCTGATCAGCATCACCGCCGAAGAGGACGTCACGGTCTCGGTCGGCGGCGAGCTGGCCCGAATCGGCACCGGCGCCACCACCGCCGCGCCCACGCCGGCACCCGCGCCACCGGCGCCTCCCGCGCCACCGGCCCCTCCCG
>NZ_DATNJW010000481.1:0-5042 GCF_035603715.1 Mycobacterium sp.
GCTGCGGTAGCGTGACGCGGCATGGGACGCGTGGACGGAAAAGTTGCATTGATCAGCGGCGGCGCTCGGGGGATGGGCGCCGCCCACGCTCGCGCACTGGTCGGCGAGGGCGCGAAGGTCGTGATCGGCGACATCCTCGACGATGACGGCAAGAAACTTGCCGACGAGCTCGGCGACGCGGCGCGCTACGTCCACCTCGACGTCACCCAGCCCGAAGAGTGGGATGCCGCGGTGTCCACCGCGGTCAACGACTTCGGCAAGCTGAACGTGTTGGTCAACAACGCCGGCATCGTTGCGCTCGGCCAGCTCGGACAGTTCAACGTGGAAAAGTGGAACAAAGTCATCGACGTCAACCTGAACGGGACGTTCCACGGGATCCAAGCCGTCGTCGAGCCGATGAAGGCCGCCGGCGGCGGCTCGATCATCAATGTGTCGTCGATCGAGGGCCTTCGCGGCGCAGTCATGGTGCACCCGTACGTGGCTTCCAAGTGGGCGGTGCGCGGCCTGACCAAATCCGCCGCGCTCGAACTGGCCTCGCAGAACATCCGGGTCAACTCCATCCACCCGGGCTTCATCCGCACCCCGATGACCAAGCACTTCCCCGACGACATGGTCACCGTTCCGCTCGGCCGTCCCGGCGTCTCCGAGGAGGTCGCCACCTTCGTGCTGTTCCTGGCCAGCGACGAATCGTCGTACTCGACCGGCGCTGAGTTCGTGATGGACGGCGGATTGATCAACGACGTCCCGCACAAGTTCTGACCGCTAGCGGCACTTCTCGACGACGGTCTCGGCGAACCGCTCGATGGCGCCGCGGCAGCCCTCGCGGTCGTTCGGCCCGACGTCTTCGGCCATCCACGGCGCGCACATCACCGCGGTGATGCCGAGGTCTTCGGCGCGTCGGTAGAGATCGGCCGACGGCACCTCGAGCAGCGCCAGCATGATCTCGAACGGCTCGCCGTCACGCCCGTACTCGCGTCGCAACGCCGTCAACTTCTGCACGTAGCGGACCGCGTCGTCCCAGACGTACGCCGTGCCGACCCACCCGTCGCACAGCCGGGCGGCGCGGCGCAACGCCACCTCCGATTCGCCGCCGCACAAGATCGGCACAGGTGCCACCGGGTGGGGCTCGAGCATCAACTCGGGTACCTGGTAATGCCGACCAGTCCACGACACCCAGCCGCCCTGCCACAGTGCACGCAACGCCGGGATCATTTCGTCGAGCCGCTTTCCGCGGGTGTTGAAATCCTGTCCCAGCAGGTTGAATTCCTCGCGCATCCAGCCGGCGCCGACAGCCAGCGACACCCGGCCGCCGGATATGACCGACGCGGTTGCCACTTGTTTGGCGACCTCCACCAGCGGGCGGGACGGGGCGACGTAGATGGCGTTGGAGAACCGCAGCTGTCGGGTAATCGACGACATCGCCCCGATCATGATCCACGAATCCGGCCACGCGGTCTCCGGCGGCCACGGCGGACGTCCGGCCGGTGACGGGTACGGCGACGTCAGATTGCGCGGATAGATCAAGTGGTCGGCACAGATCACCCCGTCGTAGCCACAGTCATCCAGCATTCGCGCGATCGCCAGCGCGTCGGTCGTCTCCATAAACGGTGTGCCAGACCAGAACTGCATCAGGCGCCCTTCCGGAGCATCGACCGGACCCGCGGGCGGCCGCCCGAGCCGGTGACCCGCAGCACCGGCCACCCGCGTTGGCCGGCCACCGCCGCAAGGCGCGGTCGTGGGTTGACCGGGCGGGGGTGGCCGACCACCGCCATCAAAGCCGCGTCCTCGTCGCCGTCGGCGTAGAAGTAGCTATCGTCCAGCGTCACCGCGTTGTCGATGCAAAAATTCTGCACCGCAGCCGCTTTCGTCGGCCCCCACACGATGGGACGGACGATGTTCCCGGTCAGTAGGCCGGCGTCGTCGACCGTGAAGTGGTTGCACAAGACGTGGGTGATGCCCAGGAATCGGGCCACGGGCCGCGCATGGATGGTCAGCGCCGAGGAGCACAGCGCGACGGTGTGGCCGCGGGCCTGATGCGCATGCACGATCGATCGCATCGCCGGAAAGACGCGCGCCGCGATCCGGTCGACGAATAGCCGATCGCCAATGGCCTCCAGCTCCGCGAGCGATTCGCCGCGCAGGTAGCCGGCGCCTCGCACGACCAGGCGCCCGAACTCCATGCGGCCGAACCGGTATCGCATCATCGCCTCGGCAACACCTAGAACCTCGCCGACTCCGGCCTGTCGGCGACGGATCCGATCACCGGCATGCGCGGTGGCGGTGAACCCGGCGACCAGCGTGCCGTCCAGGTCGAAGAACGCACCCGTTTCGGGTCCGGCGGGGCCGACGGCAATCTCCGCGAGGGCGGCCGACACCGACTGCGAATCGTCGAGGGGCACGTCGTACGACTTTAGGTCCGTTTTCGCAATCGCGGGCGCAAGCATCAAGAACCGGCTAGGAAAAGGATGGTGGATTTCGAACTCGACGCAGCGCAGGACGCCTGGCTGGCCGAGGTGCGCGCCTTTCTCACTGAGAACGTCACGCCGGCGCTGCGATCCGAACTGGCCGAGCACGGCCAGGAATTGCCCGACCGGGAAGTCGCGGCGTTCCGGCGCAAGATCGGCGAGCGGGGCTGGTTCGGACTGAACTGGCCGTCGGAGTACGGCGGTCTCGGACTCGGCGCCGTTTATCAGCACCTGTTGATGCGCGAGTTCGAGTATTGGGGTGTCCCGGGTCCGGACCTCACGGTGACATCGGTCGCGCCGATGATCATGCGGCACGGCACCGAACGGAACAAGCTCGAGTTCCTTCCGCCGATCGCTCGCGGCGAGCTGATCTGCGCGGTCGGCTACTCCGAACCCGAAGCGGGCACCGATCTGGCCAGTCTGCGCACCCGGGCGGTGCAAGACGGCGACGAGTGGGTCATCACCGGCTCCAAGATCTGGAACAGCGTCGCCAACCGTGCCACGCACGAATGGCTCTGTGTGCGAACCGATCCCAACGCGGCCCGGCACCGCGGCATCTCGGTGATCATGGTTCCGACCAATCTGCCCGGCATAGAAATCCGTCCACTCTATGCATGGTCGGGGTATCGCACCAACGAAGTGTTCTTCGACGCGGTACGGGTGCCCGTCGGGAACTTGATCGGGGAACTCAATCGAGGCTGGACCTATATCACCGGCGCGTTGGACCTCGAGCGAGGCGCGCTGACCAATGCGGGAGATCTGCGCCGCGCACTCGACGAGCTGACCGAGCTGGCCGGGCGGCCGCGACGCGACGGTTCGGTGCCCCTGCAGATTGCCGGCTTCCGCCGCCGCCTCGCCCAAGCGGAAGCGGATGTGGAGGCCGCGACGCTGATGGGGTATCAGGCGGCTTCGCTACTGGACAGCGGCGTGATCCCTACCGTAGAGGTCAGCGTCGAGAAAGTGTTCAGCAGCGAATTGCGACAGCGGATCGCCGATTTGGCCATCGATCTGCTCGGCCCCGACGGCCTGTTGGCTTACCGCAGCCCGGGCGCACCCGAGGACGGGAAGTTCGAACGGCTCTACCGGGTGTCGCCGTTGATGCGCTTCGGCGGCGGCACCAACGAGGTCCTTCGCGACGTGATCGCGCAGCGTGGCCACGGCATGCCGTCGTACGGACGCTGATGGTGATGACATCGTGAAACTGCTACCCGATCAGGACGAGCGAGATCTGGCGTCGATGCTCTCCGCGCTGTTTGCCGCCGAGTGCCCGATAAGCCTGGTCCGCGAACTTCGCGACGCGGACCCACGGTCGGTGCCCGCCCGGCTGTGGAAATCGTTGGCGGACGCCGGCGTATTCGGCCTGTTTCTCCCGCAGGAATACGGCGGCGCCGGCGGCGCGCTATCCGACCTCGGCATCTTCTGCCTGGAGGCGGGCCGCGGCCTGTGCCCGACGATCGTGCACGGCACGGTGCAGGCCGCTCTGGCGATCCAGCTACTCGGCGGACCCGCCCAGCATGCGGCATGGTTGCCCTCGCTGACCGACGGAAGCATCAGTGCCACAACATGTTTGTGGAGTCCACGTAATGCCGCAGTGACCACACCGACGCTGCGCGTGCGGTCGGAGGCGTGGGGTGGCTGGCGGCTCAGCGGCGCAGTCGATTTCGTCGCGGACGCCGACCTGGCCGATCACCTCGTCGTGTCGGCAGCCGCGGCGGGGGAGCGGGTGATGGCGTTCGTCGTGCCGTTGACCGCAGCGGGCCTATGGATCGACCCGCTGCAATTGATGGGCGGGCACCGCACATTCCGGATCGGATTCGACGACGTCGAGGTGATTGATCCGGCGGCGGTGCTGGACGGGGCCGACGGTGCGGGCCTGGCCGAACAGGACCTGCGCCGGTTGGCCAACGCCGCGGTGGCGTTGCTGTCGCTGGACCTCGTCGGTGTCGGGGAGGCTGTGTTGCAGCGCACGGTCGATTACACGATGGCGCGCAAGCAGTTCGGCCGCCCCATCGCGTCCTTTCAGGCCGCACAGCATCTGGTGGCGAATATGCATATCGCGCTGGCCGCGGCGCGACTCGCCGCCCATTCAGCAGTGTTCTGGATCGGGAAGGGCCACACCGCCACCCGCCAGACCGCGACTGCCCGTATGCACGCGGCGACCGCGGCGAAACTGATCACGCTCGATGCGCACCAGTTGCACGGCGGCATGGGCTATGTCGTCGAGACCGATTTGCATTTGTTCTCCGAGCGCGCCCGGGTGTTGTCGACACTGGGCGGCGGGGCGGATATCGCGGCGACGTGGCTGGAGGACCAGGCGTGAGCGACCAGAGTCTGATCGACGCCGAATCGGCTTCGCGAGTGGGAACGGTCGCGGCCACGGCGGCGGGTGAAGTCAACCGGCGCGACTGGCAACGGTGGGCCGCGGCGGTCGGTGATCACAATCCACTGTGGTTCGATTCCGAATACGCTTGCGCCCAAGGCTATCGCGACATCATCTGCCCACCGCTCTACCTGCAGTACGCCATTCTGGGAGTCACGCCGCTGGACGGCTTGCGGCCGGATGGGTCGTCCGGAGCC
>NZ_DATNJW010000482.1:0-14423 GCF_035603715.1 Mycobacterium sp.
CAAAGAAGCACTGCCCGACTACGCCAAGGACCTCAAGCTCAATCTGGGTTCGATCAGTCGCAGCACGGTGTTGAACGAAGAACAGCTGTGGGGCACGTTGCTGGCCAGTGCCGCCGCGACGCGGAATACCCAGGTGCTGGCTGAAATTGGCGCCGAGGCAGCAGATGTCTTGTCGTCCGAGGCCTACCAGGCGGCGCTGGGCGCCGCGTCGATCATGGGGATGAACAACGTGTTCTACCGTGGCCGCGGCTTCCTGGACGGCAAGTACGACGACCTTCGTCCCGGCCTGCGGATGAACATCATCGGTAACCCGGGCGTGGACAAAGCCAATTTCGAGCTGTGGTCGTTCGCGGTGTCCTCGATCAACGGGTGTGCACATTGCGTGACCGCCCACGAGCACACCTTGCGCGAGGCCGGCGTCGACCGCGAAGCGATCCTGGAGGCGTTGAAGGTCGCCGCGATCATCACCGGGGTCGCGCAGGCGGTCACCACCGCCCAAACGTTGGCGACCGCCGGGTAGATCGGAGTCCGTAGACTCCCGGTCTGTGGTCTCCCGCGACGTCGATCTGCAGCACCTGCGGCGCTGCAGCGAGCTTGCCCGCATCGCACTGAAAGCCGGACATGGTCCTTTCGGTGCGATGCTGGTCGGCGCCGACGGGCAGCCACTGTACGAGGACCACAACCGCGTCACCGACGACGACCAGACGCTGCACGCCGAGTTGGGCGTGATCCGCTGGGCCGTCGCCAATCTAGCTCCGGTGCAACGTATTCGGACCATTCTGTACACGTCGTGTGAGCCTTGTCCGATGTGCGCGGCCACGCATGCGTGGGCGGGGCTGGGACGCATTGTGTACGCGACGTCGAACGTGCAGCTGACCGACTGGCTGATCAGCTGGGACGTGCCGGCACCGCCGGTGGTCATGCTGCCGGTCCGCGCGGTGGCGCCCAGAGCTGTGATCGACGGTCCGGCGCCCGAACTCGAGGAAGAGATCAAAGCGCTCTACGAGGTCAGGTATCGACAGTGACCGCCCCGGCCTGGGTCGAGCATGTGATCTGGTGGCATGTCTACCCGCTGGGATTCGTCGGCGCGTTTCCAGCGAGCGCTGCGCCCGATCCGCCCGAGCACCGGCTCCGGCGCATCGCGGAGTGGTTCGATCACGCGATCACGCTCGGCGCGTCCGGCATCGCGCTCGGGCCGATCTTCGCCTCACGCACCCATGGCTATGACACCACGGACCACTATCGGATCGATCCGCGACTCGGCGACGACGACGATTTCGATTACCTGATCGATGAAGCGCGGCGGCGTGGCCTACGGGTGCTGCTCGACGGAGTGTTCAATCACGTTGGCGTCGATTTTCCGCATTATCGCGAAGCGACGAACGACGACGCGGCAGCCCGCTGGTTTCACGGGCGGCCGGGCAGCTTCCACACCTTCGAAGGCCATGACGGCCTGCTCACGCTGAACCACGACAACCCCGAGGTTATCGACTACACCGCCGACGTGATGACGCACTGGTTGGGCCGCGGGGCTGACGGTTGGCGGCTGGATGCGGCTTACGCTGTGCCGCAGCAGTTCTGGACTGCGGTTCTGCCCAAGGTTCGTCAGCGGCATCCGGACGCGTGGTTCGTCGGTGAGCTGATTCACGGCGACTACGCGGCGGTGGTCCGCGAAACCGGATTCGACTCGGCCACCCAGTACGAGCTGTGGAAGGCGATTTGGAGCGGTCTCAACGACGGCAACTTCTTCGAACTGGACCATGCACTACGGCGACACAACGAGTTTGTGGAAAGCTTTGCGCCGCTGACCTTCATCGGCAACCACGATGTCACCCGCATTGCCAGCCAGCTGCAGCGTCCCGAACACCTGGCTCACGCTCTGGTCATCCTGATGACCGTCGGCGGCGTTCCCAGCATCTACGCCGGTGACGAGTTCGGCTACCAAGGCATCAAAGAGGAGCGGTTCGGCGGCGACGACGCGGTACGGCCCGAATTCGGCGCTCCCCCAGCGCAGCTGGACGCCCGCGGGGTCAAGGTGTGGTCGCTGCACCAATACCTGATCGGGTTGCGCCGCCGGCACCCGTGGCTGCACGCCGCGTCGACGTCGGCGCTGCGGCTGGACAATCGGCACTACGTCTACCAGACCCGACACGGTGAGCAGGCATTGATCGTCGCGCTCAACATCGACGACGCCCCGCTGCGGGTGCGGTTGGATTCCGGCCCTGCCGAGGTGATCGCCGGTAACGGTGCGCCTCCGCAAGAGATCGTCGATGCGATCTCCGTCGAGCCGCATGGCTGGCGGATTCTGCGGCAGGGCTAAGTCAGACGCTGCAGTGTCAGCGGATCCTCGTTGCCGTCGTAGTAGCGGGCCAGCAACTCAACGAAATCGCCGTTGTCCTCGGTCGCATGGGCGAACAACGTCATCGACGAACGCACCTTCATATCATCGGGCGACCCGAAGATCTCGCCGATCGAGCGATCCGGCACGGCGTTGACCAGCCGCGTGCATTCGTGCAGTCGCGGCCCGAGAACCTCGTGGCGGAGGTAGGCGCGGGCCTCGTCGAGTGAGGAAACCGCGTACCTGGCCGCCATGGCGCTGCTGCCCAAGCCGGCGATCTGCGGGAACACAAACCAAATCCAGTGGCTGCGCTTGTGGCCGGCGTGCAGCTCCTCGAGCACGGTCGGGTACACCCGTTCCTGTGCGTCAACGAAACGCTGCAGATCAAAGCGGTCGCTTGCGGATTGCATAAGACCTACCGTGACACAGTGGTCAAACGACGGATACCGAAGGCGCGCGACCTGGCGCCGTTGATCCGCTTCCGCAAGCCCCGGTTCGACCGTGTTCAGCGCCGGCTCGACGATGCGCAGACCATCCATGATCTGCGTCGCATCGCCAGACGGCGGACGCCCAGGGCGGCTTTCGACTACACCGACGGCGCGGCCGAGGATGAGATCTCCCTGGGGCGTGCGCGACAAGCCTTTCGCGACATCGAGTTTCACCCGACGATCTTGCGCGACGTCAGCACCGCCCGCACCGATCGGCAGGTGCTGGGCGGGAACGTCGCGATGCCGTTCGCGATAGCGCCGACGGGCTTCACCCGGCTGATGCATACCGACGGCGAGCTCGCCGGCGCCCGAGTCGCCTCAGCGGCCGGCATCCCGTTTTCGTTGTCGACGTTGGGAACCGCTTCGATCGAGGACGTGGCGACCGCTGCGCCGCGGGGCCGCAAGTGGTTTCAGCTATATATGTGGCGCGATCGGGACCGCTCGATGGCGCTGGTGCGGCGGGCGGCCGAGGCCGGTTTCGACACGCTACTGGCCACTGTCGACGTCCCGGTGGCCGGCGCGCGACTCCGCGATGTCCGCAACGGGATGTCGATTCCGCCGGCGTTGACGCTGCGGACAGTCTTCGATGCGGCGCAGCGACCGCACTGGTGGTTCGACCTGCTGACCACCGAGCCGCTGTCGTTCGCATCGTTGGATCGCTGGTCAGGCACCGTCGGCCAATACCTGGACACGATGTTCGACCCCAGCCTGACTTTCGACGACCTGGCGTGGATCAAATCGCAGTGGCCGGGGAAGCTCGTCGTCAAAGGCATCCAGACCCTCGATGACGCGCGCGCATTAGTGGATCTCGGCGTCGACGGCATCGTGTTGTCCAACCACGGCGGCCGCCAACTGGATCGGGCGCCCGTGCCATTTCATCTGTTGCCCGTCGTCGCGCGGGAACTCGGCGCCCACACCGAGATCCTCGTCGACACCGGCATCATGTCCGGCGCCGACATCGTCGCCGCGGTCGCGCTGGGTGCGCGTTGCACCCTCGTCGGTCGGGCCTACCTGTACGGGTTGATGGCCGGTGGCGAAGCCGGCGTCCGCCGGGCCGTCGAAATCCTCTCCGGCCAGCTGACCCGCACCATGAAACTGCTCGGCGTCACCTGCCTCGAGGAACTCTCGCCCAAGCACGTGACTCAACTGCGGCGGCTGGGACCGGTGACCCCGGCAGACTCCGTTGCCACCTGACGTCTGCGACTTTCGCCTTGAAACCCTACTATTCGGCTAGCGCAACCGGCGGCGGCGATGTGCCGTGGTCTTCCAGAGAACAGGAATCCCAACATGAAGACGAGCGTATTGATGGCCACGGTCGGTGCCGCAGCGGCAGCCTTGGCCGCCGGAGTTATGTGGACCGCACCCACGGCCTCGGCTGGTAGCGACTTCTGCAATTCGCTTCCCCCCGCGCAAATTCACGATTGCAGCTGCGGCGCTGACAACGTCCCAGGTACTCAGGAATATCAGCAGTGCCTGCATGGAACTGCGGCTGCGCCCGGACCCGCCAGCTCACCGGCACCCGCGCCACCCGAGCCAGCCGCGCCACCCGCGCCATGAGCGAAACACCCGGCTGATCCGTACCGCGGTCGCTGGGCGAAGAATCCGTAATCTGCGGCAATTCGCCGCTGGCCGTGTTGATATCGGTACATGCGTATGTCGGGGTTGATGCGCCGCACCGGCCGGGCCGCTGTTGTCGCAAGCGTGGTGCTCGGCGGCGCGATGCTCAGCGCTGCTGCGGCGAGCGGCGACGGCCCGGTCCATGTACGAAGCCGACTGGGCGATGCTTGTCTGGACGCCCCGAGCTGGATCGGCGATGTTCCGGTGGTGATCAACCCCTGCAACGATTCGGACTTCCAGCGCTGGAATCTCAATGGCCAACAGCTCGAGAACGTGGCGTTCCCCGGAAAGTGCCTGACACCGCAGGACAAGACTTCGGTGTTGCACCTCGAAATGTGTAGGGGTGCGATGGTCCAACATTGGAATTTCCAGCCCGACGGCCAGGTCAAGAACGATGTTGGTAACTGCCTCACCGCCTTCGGCGGCCCAGCTCCTGGAACCAGGGTCTCGGGTCGCTGGTGCAACGGTGATCCGGGCCAAGGGTGGGACATCGCTCCCTGACCGGCGTGGTGTTCGCCGCCACACATTTGGCGTGTCCGAGTTGTTGGAAGAACTAGTGACCGCGACAGCGGCCTCCGCAACGATGGTCTGATGGCCGCGACCGTTCTGCAAGTAGGTGGCGTTCCGCCGCCGCTCGCTGCGGCCCTGACCGCGAAGTACGACACTTTGGTGCTGCCGACCGGTGCGGGGCGTGAGGATTTCCTCGCCGAGCATGGCGCGTCGGTCAGAGCGATTGTCGACGCCGGCCAGGGGCCCATCGACGCGAAACTGATGGACGCATTGCCCAATCTCGGTGCGATCGTTCATTGGCTAGACGGCTACGAGACGATCGACGTTGACGCCGCACGCAGGTTGGGTATCGGCGTGAGCAATACGGCCGAGGCACTCACCGACGCCGTGGCCGATGCGGCAATTGGATTAATACTGATGACGGTCCGCAGTTTCAGCGCCGCAGAGCGCTACGCGCGCGCCGGCCGCTGGTCGGCCGAGGGGCCATATCCGTTGGCGCGGGACGTGTCTGGATCGCGGGTAGGGATCCTCGGTCTGGGTCATATCGGTTCAGCGATCGCCCACCGACTCGCCGGATTCAACTGTGCCATCAGCTATCACAACCGCCGGCAGCTGCCCAACCCGGGTTACCCGTACGCGCCCTCAGCAGTGGACCTCGCGAAATCCGTTGAGGTGCTTGTGGTGGCGGCGGCCGGCAGCAAAAACGCGCCACCCCTGGTCTGCCGCGACGTGCTGGAGGCACTCGGCCCGGACGGTTACCTGATCAACATCGCCCGGGGCAGCGTTGTGGACGAGGAGGCTCTCGTGGACCTGTTGGCCCGCGGACGGCTCGCCGGCGCCGGACTCGACGTCGTTACTCACGAACCGGATGTCCCGCAACAGCTCCGGGAGATGGACAACGTCGTTGTGCTACCGCACGTGGGCAGCGCGACGGCGCGCACACGCGCCGCAATGACCGCGCTGACTCTGCGCAATCTGGACGAGTACCTGACGCACGGCACTCTCACTACGCCGGTGGTTGCGCCGACGCGTTAATCCATCGCGACCGAGGACCGGCGATCGACCGCGCCGGAATAATTCTCTACAGCGCTAGCGCCGGAATAATTCAACTGGCGACGCTCCGCCCGACCTAAGCCGAAGACTACAGACAACATTCCGGCCACAAACCCGATGATTCCGAGGACTACCAAGATATCGGCCATGACAACAAGCTTGCGCGTTACCTGGCCGTAACATGGAAACACTCCGCGGCGTGGCGGTGAAGAATCGGTGAACCTTGCGTGTTTGCGGCTAAAAGGCCGCGGCCGGAGGGTTTCAGGAGCACCATGCGCCCCCGAACCACCCCCTTCTGACGTACCGGGAACAATTCCGCGGCCATCCAGGTTGAGCGCATCAGGCTTAACTTTGGAGGAATGATGGCTGAAGCCAAATCAGTGCCGGTGTTGTTCGTCAGCGATCCGATCGTGCTGCCCGGAATGGTGGTGCCGATCGCCCTGGATGACGCCGCTCGCGCGGCCGTCGACGCTGCGCGTGCCACCGAATCCGGCACACTGCTGATCGCGCCCCGGCTCGAGGACCGCTACCCGTCCTACGGCGTGCTCGCGACGATCGTGCAGGTCGGCCGCATACCCGGCGGCGGCACCGCGGCAGTCGTGCGTGGCGAGCGACGGGCCCACATCGGTGCCGGCGCCAGCGGGCCGGGTGCCGCGCTGTGGGTCGAGGTGACCGAGATCGCCGATGCCGAACCCCGTGACGAGACTCGCAAGCTCGCGGGCGAATACAAGAAATTGCTGCTGGCGATGCTGCAGCGCCGCGAGGCCTGGGAGCTCGTCGACGTGGTCAACAAGCTGACCGATCCCTCGGCCCTGGCCGACATGGCCGGTTACGCGTCGTATCTGACCGCCGTGCAGAAGCGCCAGTTGCTGGAGACGGAGGATGTCGCCGAGCGGCTGACGGCGTTGATCGACTGGACCGGAGACCAACTGGCCGAAGTCGAGGTCAACGACAAGATCGCCGAAGACGTCCGCGAAGGCATGGAAAAGCAGCAGAAGGAGTTCTTGCTGCGTCAACAGCTCAACGCGATCCGCAAGGAGCTGGGCGAGGGTGAGCCCGAGGGCTCCGACGATTACCGGGCCCGCGTCGAGGCGGCCGATCTGCCGGACAAGGTCCGCGAGGCTGCGCTGCGCGAGGTTGGGAAGCTGGAACGCTCCAGCGACCAGAGCCCCGAAGGCGGGTGGATCCGCACCTGGCTGGACACCGTGCTCGACCTGCCGTGGAACACCCGTACCGAGGACTCGACCGACCTCAAGGCCGCACGCGAGATTCTCGACGCCGATCACCACGGGCTGGATGACGTCAAGGACCGCATCGTCGAGTACTTGGCGGTGCGCGCCCGGCGTGCACAACGTGGCCTGCAGGTTGTCGGCGGTCGCGGCTCCGGTGCTGTGATGGTGCTGGCCGGTCCGCCTGGTGTCGGCAAGACGTCCCTGGGCGAGAGCGTTGCCCGCGCGTTGGGCCGCAAGTTCGTCCGCGTCGCACTCGGCGGTGTGCGCGACGAGGCCGAGATCCGTGGCCACCGGCGCACCTATGTCGGGGCGCTGCCGGGCCGGATCGTCCGTGCCATCGGCGAAGCCGAATCGATGAATCCCGTTGTGCTGCTTGACGAGATCGACAAGGTTGGCTCGGACTTCCGCGGCGACCCCAGTGCCGCCTTGCTGGAGGTGCTGGACCCTGCGCAGAACCACACCTTCCGGGATCACTACCTGGACCTGGATCTGGACCTGTCCGACGTGGTGTTCCTGGCCACCGCGAACGTCATCGAGAACATCCCCTCGGCGTTGCTGGACCGGATGGAGCTCGTGCAGATCGATGGGTACACCGAGGACGACAAGGTGGCCATCGCGCGGGACTTCCTGTTACCGCGGCAGCGCGATCGTGCCGGCCTGACGGAGGACGAAGTCGCCGTGACCGAGGCGGCGCTGCGCAAGATCGCTGCCGACTACACCCGCGAGCCGGGCATGCGGCAGTTCGAACGGCTGCTGGCCAAGGCACTGCGCAAGGTGACCACGAAGATCGCTGAGGACCCGGTGACGATCGACGAGCCGGACCTGGTGGATTACCTTGGCCGCCCGCGCTTCACACCCGAGTCGGCCGAACGCACAGCGGTGCCGGGCGTGGCCACCGGCCTGGCGGTGACCGGGCTGGGCGGTGACGTGCTCTACATCGAAGCCGGCGCCAACGACGGCGAACCGGGTCTGCAGTTGACCGGTCAGCTGGGTGACGTGATGAAGGAGTCCGCGCAGATCGCCCTGTCGTATGTGCGTTCGCACGCCGCGGAATTGGGCGTCGACCCCGCTGCGCTGGACCGACGGATCCACGTGCACGTGCCTGCCGGCGCCGTCCCCAAGGACGGCCCATCTGCCGGTGTCACGATGGTGACCGCGCTGGTGTCGATGGCCACCGGACGGCAGGTCCGTGCCGATGTCGGCATGACCGGCGAGGTGACGCTGAACGGCCGGGTGCTGCCGATCGGCGGCGTCAAGCAGAAACTGCTGGCCGCGCAGCGGGCCGGGCTGTCTACGGTATTCATCCCGCAGCGCAACGAACCCGACCTGGACGATGTGCCCGCCGAGGTGCTCGAGGCGTTGGACGTCAAACCGATGACCGACGTCGCCGAGATCGTCGCCCTGGCACTGGAGCCGGCGTCGCAAGGGGTGACCGCTGCTGCCTGATGTCGGATAGCCTGCGGGCATGACCGACCTGCAACAGCTCAAACGCCGCATCGTTCACACGGCTCAACGCCTGGTGGTCAATCCAGTCGGTCGACGGTCACCGATGACCATGCTGGAGACCACCGGGCGAAAGTCGGGCGAACCGCGACGCACCGCGATCGGCGGCCGGGTGATCGGCAACCAGTTCTGGATGGTCTCGGAGCACGGCGACCATTCGCACTACGTGCTCAACATCAAGGCCAATCCGGAAGTGCGCGTGCGCATCCGCGGCAAGTGGCGCGGCGGAACCGCTCACCTGCTGCCGGGCGATGACGTCAACGAGCGGTTGCGCAGTCTGCCCGGATTCAACAGCGCTTTGGTGCGGTTGATGGGGAGCGACCTGCTGACGATCCGGGTCGACCTGGACTGAGACGGACTCTCCATGGCCTACGACACCGACCTTGCCGACCGCATTCGCGAACTGCTTGGCCCGCTGCGCGGCGTCGACGAGAAGCGGATGTTCGGTGGCTTGGCGTTCCTCATCAACGGCAACATGTCGGTGGCTGTCAGCAGGCAGGGCGGTCTGATGGTGCGGGTACCGCCGGATGACACCGAAAAACTCCTGGGCCGAGCCCATGTCAACCCGATGGTGATGGCCGGCCGCGAAGTCCGCGGGTGGATCCGTGTGGACGCCGACGGCGTCAAGACCAAACGGCAATTGACCGACTGGGTGACGCGTGGCGTCGACTATGCGCGGAGTCTTCCGCGCAAGTGACCACGACGTTTGCGAGCCCCGACTACGGGTAAGCCGTACCTCATGGTCAAGGACTCGAAAACTTTCGTCATCGTCGGCGGTGGCCTGGGCGGAGCCAAGGCGGCCGAAGAACTGCGCGAGAAAGGCTTCGACGGAAAAGTCGTGCTGCTCGCGGACGAGGAATACTTGCCCTACGAGCGACCGCCGCTGTCCAAAGAATTCCTGGCCGGCAAGAAAGCGCTCAGCGATTTCACCGTCCACGACTCAGAGTGGTACCTGGACAACAAGATCGACCTACGGGTCAATACCGAGGCGGTCGCGATAGATCGGACGGCGCACACCGTTGCGCTGGCTGACGGCAACGATCTGCGATACGACAAGCTGCTGCTGGCCACCGGTTCACGGGCGAGGTGGTTGTCGATTCCGGGTTCCGATTCCACCGGCGTCCATCACCTGCGGAAGTTCGGCGATGCGGAGAACCTGGATACCGCGCTCAAGGAGGGCACTTCGCTCGCGATCGTCGGGGCCGGATGGATCGGGCTGGAGGTCGCGGCCAGTGCCCGCGAACGCGGTGTCGACGTCACCGTGGTCGAGACCGCCAAGGCACCGCTGATCGGCGCTGTCGGCGAGCAGGTCGGCAATGTGTTCGCCAAGCTGCATCGTGACCACGGTGTCGATCTGCGCCTGGAGACCGAAATCAAGGAGATAACCACCGACGACGGCAAAGCCACCGGTCTGCGGTTAGCCGACGGATCGACGGTCACCGCCGACCGTGTGCTGATCGCCGTCGGGGCCCAGCCCAACATCGAACTGGCCGAGGACGCCGGCCTGTCGACCGGCGACGGCGGGGTGCTCGTCGACGCGTCGCTACGCACCAGCGACCAAGACATCTATGCGGTGGGCGACATCGCCGCGGCCGAGCATCCACTGTTCGATGAAAGGATCCGGACCGAACACTGGGCCAACGCGCTCAAGCAGCCCGCCGTCGCGGTGGCCGGCATGCTCGGCGAGCCCGGTAAGTACACCGAGTTGCCGTACTTCTTCAGCGACCAATACGACCTGGGCATGGAATACGCCGGCCACGCGCCGAACTCCGAGCGGGTCGTGTTTCGCGGTGACGTCGACAGCCTGGAATTCGTAGCCTTCTGGCTCGACGCCGACAACCACCTGCTGGCGGGAATGAACGTCAACATCTGGGATGTGCTCGACGACATCAAGAACCTGATCCGCAACAAGACCGTCGTCGACCTCAATAAACTGATCGATCCACAGGCGTCGCTGAAAGACCAGATCAGCGGATCGTGATGATATCGGGCAGGCGTTGCCCTTGAAAGCGTTCCCGCTCGGCGCGCCGACGTTTGATACGCAGCCGTGCGTCGGAGGGAAGGGTGACCGCTTCATCGCAGGTGAGGTAGAACAGCTCGCCTGCGACAGCGATGAGTTCCGCATCAGCATAACGAGAACCGAGCTCTCGCAGAGTCATTCGCAGTTCATGGGTGAAGCGGATTGTCGTGTCGTAAGCCATTTCTCTCGAAGCCCGGGCACTGGCCGCCATCCGCTCGGACAGCTTCGCCTCTGACGCCGCAGGTGATGTCGGCTGAGGAAGGTCGGTCGCGGCCCGCCCGGCGGCGGCGACCAGCATCGCCGGATCGTCTCCGAACATCAGGTTGGCCAATTCGACTTCACCCGGACCCCGGTGCCCGATCCGCCTGACCGCGGCGGCGAACGCCGTAGCGATGGTGGCCGACTGCGCGCCCACGCCATCGAGGTCTCGTTCCAGCGCCAACGCGCACAGCTGTTCATCGTGACGAATCAGCGTCGCCAACGACGAGGTCTCAGCCGTGACCGCATCGCTTTCCAGCAATGCGCCTATCCCGGAGACGGCAACCTGTAGCCCAGCGCGCCCGACCGTCGCTGCGGTGATCGCGCTGTCGATCAGCCACCGTCCCGAGATACCCCAACCCTGATGAATCCTGTCCCGCAGCAGCCGGATCCGCACCTGCAGCTGAGCTTCCGACAGCGAAATCAATTGCGTTGCATCACGATGTTCGGCCGTCGCGGCCGCGACGTACTCGTGGGTGTCGGCCTTGAGGTGTCGCAACAATGCCAAAGCCCTTTTGATCACCACTGCCTTGGCCGCCGGACCGGGCAGCCCGCCGGTCAGCGGCGGACGACCCATCGGCCACAACGACTCGACAGGTGAGTCGCCTAACGACGTGCGCACGATGTCGTCGACGTTCCAGCCGGGGAGCTGTTCCGCGGCGATGACGCTCGCCGAAACGCCAACGTAGGGACGGTGACCGAACACAGCGATCACCCTGCTCCCCCATTCGTCGGCCACCACGTTGCCGAGCGCCAGCACCGGGCCCATCGCCCGCGCGGCCGCACGCAACCCACCGAGTTGGACGTCGAGCGTCATCGGCGTCAACGGCCCGGGCAGCGTCGCGGCCAGTGGCGCTGCGCTGAACACCGGAAAGCGCGGGTCGGCGCGGTCGTCGAACTCCCCCTCAAGACCCTCCGGTGACGCCGACCGCAATACGGTGCCGTCCAGCGGCTCGGGTCGCACATCGACCTCGGCGGGTAGGGGCAGATGCTCGGGCACATCCGTGGCGCCCCTGACGCCGAGCCTGCGGCCGGCCAGTCCGCGTACGGTGTCGGCCACGGAATCATGTGCAGACCAACCAAATTCGAAGCGCCACGCTTCTTGGGCCGAGGCGAGGTCGAGTTCGGGGATCAGTTCGGGCCAGCTCGGCAGGCGGGCCAGTCGCGGGCGCTGACCGGCAGATCGCAGTAACTGCTGTGCCGCCGCGAGGTCAATGGTGTCCGGGCTGGCCAGATCAACCGTTCCGGTGCTATCGGTTGCCACCGCGAACACCAGGAAGCGAATCAGGTCGTCGTAGTGCAGCAGCCGCAACTGTTCGGCCGGCGCCTTGCCGTGCAGCAGGCTGCCGATGGTGCGGCAGATCATCCAATCGAGCTGGCGACCCATCGGCGGTGCTATCCGCACGACCAGGCTCGGGGCCCAACTGCTGGAGACCAAAGTCTCGGCCTGTCCGTACAGCGTCGGCTGGCCGGCGGAGGCTGACACGAAGATCAGCCGGGCGCCTGCACGCGCTGCCGCATGGGCGACACCCACCAACCCGTTGATCCCCGCGCTGCCGGGCACCGCCGTCTCGATCGGGGCGAGGTGGAGCACCACATCGGAGGCGTCGGCCAGCTGCTCCAGCACTGGGTCGCCGAGCGGCGCGCAGACAAAGTCGACGTCGGGATGCAGGTTGTGGTGTGGATACGCAGCGATGCCGGTGACCGCATGCCCGGCGGCGATCAGCTGCCTGGCCATCGCACGTCCGAGCAGTCCGGTGACGCCGGTCAATAAGATCCGCACGCCCGAGCACCTCCACGGCGTCTAGTCGATTGAAAAACAATAGTCGTGCGAGCCCAGTCCCGGTGGCTTTCAGCTAACCCTGATAGCTCATTGCAATGTGGCGGTGCCGTCAGCCGCAACCATGACCTTGGTGCCACCGATGTCGTCGCCGACGGTGGCCGCCGCCGCCGCGGCGTCGGTGATCAACGCCAGCGTGCGACGATCATCGGGGGTACGGACCGACAGAAAGGCCTTCTCGGGGTGGCCTTCCCGGTCGAATGGGGTCGTCCAGGCTTCGACAGTGCCTACGCCTTCCCACTGCACCGCCGCCGTCCGGGTCGGCTGTTGGTCAACCGCGGATTGGGTGTCTTCCCAACGGAACTCGGATAACGGCGGTTCGGTGCCGTAGACGCCGAAGCTGTGCTTGGTCAGGTAGCCGCCGTTGGCGGTGATCAGACCCCGCTTACCGGGGTTGGCCGCCAGCAGTTCGGCCATTGTCGCGATCGAGTGCGCGACGTAGTTGCTCCACGGCCCGCCGGCGAAGGTCAGCCCACCGGTCACCGTCAGCGGCCGCGCCGGATCGTCGACCGGCAGCCCGAGTTCGGCGGCCGCGACCTGCACGGCAGACGGAAAGCATGAGTACAGGTCGACGTAGTCCATGTCGTCGATGCCCAGGCCGGCCAGTTCCAGCGCTCGCCTACCGGCGATGCGGATGGCCGGGGACCGATGCAGCTCGTCGCGCTCACTGATCGCATAAGTGTCGTGGGCGTCGGTACCCGCATACGGGTACACCCATCGATCGGTCGGGATTCCCAACCGCGTCGCGCTCTCCACGGACGTCAGAATCAACGCGGCGGACTGGTCGACCATGTTGTTGGAATTCATCAGCTTGGTGTACGGCCAGCTGATCATCCGGTTCGTTGACCCGTCCTGCAAAATTTCTTCTGCTGCAACAGGTTTACGAATCCAGGCGTGCGAATTGTGCACCGCCACCTCATTGAACCGCGCCCACAATGCACCGATCCGCTTGCGGTGCTCGTCGACCGGCTCACCCGCGGTGATGCGCAGCGCCTGCTCGAACATCGGGTAGATGAACGCCGGGCGGTCCAGGCCGATGCGGTCCTCGGCCGGCCCGGCCATCGGGACATTTTCGTCACTGCCTTCGGGCATCGGCACGGCGTTGTCCTGCTCGGTACTGCCAAGTCGTTGGCCGTTGGCGCGCAACCGCGTTCGCGTTCGCCACATCTCCGCGCCGGCCACCAACACGACGTCGGCACGGGCCGCCTGAATGTCCAGGCAGGCCCGATTGACCAGCGTCTGCGGGACGTTTCCGCCGATCCCGCTGTATCGGGTGCTGAAACGATCGGCGCCGATCCGTTGGCCGACCAGCAGTGCGGGGTCGCGGTAGTGCACCGATAACAGGTTGACCACGCGGACCGAGTCGACGGCCTCGAGCACCCGCGCGTCGGCGGCTTCGCGGGCCGCCGACACCATCAGATCCACGGGCTCCGGGGTGTTTTCCGGTTCTTCGGTCTCGCGGTAGTTCATCTGGCCGTAGCCGATCAGCACCGGCGTTCTGGGGTTGACGGGCATGACGGAACCTTCCGCGGTTGGCGCCGGGCGAATGCTAGGCGGTGTCGGT
>NZ_DATNJW010000483.1:0-4297 GCF_035603715.1 Mycobacterium sp.
GGCCAAGGATGCGGGTATCGCCGTCACCGAGGCGGGCGCGTCGTTCCCGTACCGGAAAGACCCGGACGACAAGAACATCCGGATCGCGCCGACGTTCCCGCCGGTGTCCGATCTGAACAACGCGATCGACGGGCTGGCGACATGCGCGTTGCTGGCCGCGACCGAGTCGTTGCTGAACCACAGTTAGCTCGCGTCAGACTGTCTCGGTAGCGTGAGCGACCGTGGCTCTCTACCGCAAGTACCGACCGGCGACCTTCGCCGAGGTGGTGGGACAGGAACACGTCACCGAGCCACTGTCGACCGCGTTGACAGCGGGCCGAATCAACCACGCATACCTGTTCTCCGGTCCGCGTGGCTGCGGCAAGACCTCGTCAGCACGCATCCTGGCCCGCTCGTTGAACTGCGAGCAGGGGCCGACGGCCACGCCTTGCGGCGTCTGCGATTCCTGCGTCGGCCTGGCGCCCAACGGGCCCGGCAGCATCGATGTCGTCGAACTCGACGCCGCCAGCCACGGTGGTGTGGACGACACCCGTGAGCTGAGAGACCGCGCGTTCTACGCGCCGGCCCAGTCGCGCTATCGGGTGTTCATCGTCGACGAGGCGCACATGGTCACCACCGCGGGCTTCAACGCGCTGCTCAAAATCGTCGAGGAGCCGCCCGACCATCTGATCTTCATCTTCGCCACCACCGAGCCGGAGAAGGTGCTGCCGACCATCCGCTCGCGCACCCACCACTATCCGTTCCGGCTGCTGCCGCCGCGGACCATGCGAGGGCTGATCGAACGGATCTGCGCCCAGGAGGACGTGGTCGTCGACGACGCGGTGTACCCGCTGGTGATCCGGGCCGGCGGCGGTTCTCCCCGTGACACGTTGTCGGTGCTCGACCAATTGCTGGCCGGCGCCGAAGGAAATCGGGTGACCTACCAGCGCGCACTGGGCCTGCTGGGTGCCACCGATGTGGCGTTGATCGACGAGGCTGTCGACGCGCTGGGCGCCGGAGATGCGGCGGCGCTGTTCGGGGCGGTGGAATCGGTGATCGACGCCGGGCACGACCCCCGCCGATTCGGCACCGACCTGCTGGAACGGTTCCGCGATTTGCTTGTGCTGCAAGCGGTTCCCGACGCCACGTCGCGTGGTGTGGTTGACGCGCCCGAAGACGTGCTGGAGCGGATGCGCGAGCAAGCGACCCGGATCGGTCGCGCGACGCTGACCCGCTACGCCGAGGTCGTCCACGCCGGCCTGACCGAGATGCGGGGCGCGACTGCGCCGCGTCTGCTGCTCGAAGTGATCTGCGCGCGGCTGCTGCTGCCGTCGGCGAGCGACGCCGAATCGGCTCTGCTGCAACGTGTCGAGCGGATCGAGACCCGACTGGACATGTCCATCCCGCAGGACGAGAAGCCACAGCGGTCCACGCCGGTGCGGCGTTCCGAACCCGCGCCGCTGCCTGCTGCTGCGGCCGAGCCGACGGCCGCACCTTCGCCCGCGCCGGTCCCCGAGCCGTCGCCGGAGCCGAGTCCACCCGAGCCAGAGCCCGTCGTGCCCGAGGAGGTTCCGGTCGTTGCAGGCTCGGCCGAGCCGAATGCGGCCGCCGTCCGCACGTTGTGGCCGACGGTGCGCGACAAGGTCCGCGAACGCAGTCGCACCACCGAAGTGATGCTGGCCGGCGCCACCGTGCGCGCGGTCGAAGGCAACACCTTGGTGTTGAGCCACGAATCGGCGCCGCTGGCCAAGCGGTTGAGCGAACAGCGCAACGCCGACGTCATCTCCGACGCCCTCAAGGATGCGCTGGGTGTGGACTGGCGGGTGCGGTGTGAAGCCAGCGCCGCGAGTCCGGTAGCTGAGGCGCCGGTCGCGCCGCCGCGTCCTGTCGAGCGTCCATCGCGCAGGATGGTTCCGCCGCCACCCCCGCCGACCGAAGCGCCGGACGACTCGAATACCGACGAACGGGCCGAAGAGGAGAGCATGCTCGCCGAGGCTGGTCAGGACGACGCGTCGACAACGCGCCGCGATCCCGAAGAGGCCGCTCTCGAGCTGCTACAAAACGAGTTGGGCGCACGCCGCATCGATAACGGCTAGCCAGGCCGAATGGCTAGGCCGTGGAGCCGAGCCAATGCCTCGCCTGCAGACCTCCTTTCGCCAATGTCCAACTAATTGGACAAATCGGCGCAATTTACCCGTGAAATAGACCACAGGTAATTCGATAGCTATTGAATCAGTCAAATAGTATGTAAAGTCTATGTAATGACCACGCCGAGTATGCGGTCTGCTGAAGCCGCGGTTGGCGCCTCAGCTATATATGAGCTGAAACGCCGCAACGCCATCGACACCAGCGACCTTCCTCATCCGCCGTTTCGAGTTCCATTTCTCGGTGACGTGCTGGGTCTGAATCCCCGCACTCCCTTCCAGTCCTCGCTGCCGCAGACGCGAAAATTGGGCCCGATTTCAGCGCGCAAGATGCTCGGCACCGAGATGGTCGCGGTCAGCGGACTCGACTTGGTCGCGGAGGTGCACGACGAGACCCGGTTCGGCAAGCACGTCGGCCATCACCTGACGCCGCTGCGCGAGGTCATCGGCGACGCGCTGATCACGGTCGAGACCGACAACCCGAATTGGAAGCTGGCGCACGACATTCTCAAGCCGGCGTTCAGCCGCGAGGCAATGCAGGGCTACCACTCGATCATGCTGGAGGCGATCGGCGAGTTGCTGGATCGGTGGGACGGCGCCGCCTACGGCGGACGTCAGGTCGACGTCACCGCGGACACGACGCGGTTGGCTCTGGAATCCATCGGGCGTGCCGGATTCGGCTATTCGTTCGGCTCCTTCGACCGCCGTCGGCCGCATCCATTTATCACCGCGATGAATCGCACGCTGAAATACGCCAGCTGGTCGACCTTCCCCCTGCTGACCCGGCTGCTGCGGCCGGCCATCCGTCGTTCGGGCGCGGTGATGGGGCGCATCGTTGACGACGTGATCCAGGCACGCCGCGACGGCGCCGGCTCGAAGGCACAGGACCTGCTGGACTTGATGCTGAGTTCCGCACACCCCGTCACCGGACGTAGCCTGGACTCGGTCAACATCCGTCAACAGGTCATCACGTTCATTGTCGCCGGCCACGAAACAACCTCCGGCGCATTGTCTTTCGCCCTGTACTACCTCACTCAGAATCCCGAGGTCCTGGCCCGGGCCAAGGCGGAGGTGGACGCGTTGTGGGGCACAACCGACAATCCCAAGCCGGCCTATGGCGACGTCGCGAAGCTGCGGTATGTGCGGGCAGTGCTCGACGAGGCCTTGCGTTTATGGCCTACCGCGCCCGGCTATCTGCGCGTCGCGCGCAAAGACACCGTGCTCGGCGGGCGGTACCGGATCAAGCGGGGGCAGTGGGTCCTGGTGGTGCTGCCACTCGTGCAACGCGACCCGCGGGTGTGGCCGGACCCCGAGCGGTTCGACCCCGAGCGGTTTTCACCTGGCCAGATGAAGGGCCGCGCGCACGCTTACAAGCCGTTCGGTACAGGGCAACGTGCCTGCATCGGTCGGCAGTTCGCTTTGCATGAGTCCGTCCTGACGCTCGCGCTCATCCTGCATCGTTATGACCTGACCGCCGAGAACGACTACCAGTTGAAGATTTCCGAATCAATCACGTTGAAGCCCAGAGGATTCCGCCTCGGGTTGAGTAAACGTGCCGCGTCGTCGCGACTGGCGGAGGTCGACACCGAACTGACCCGCCTCAGCGCCTAGGGCTCGAAGGCCACCTATACGCTGGTCTGCGACATCAGCCCGTGCAGAGGAGTTACGCCAAATGGGACACGTCAGTGCAGCCAGCACGATCCTGATCAATGCTGAGCCCGCAGCCGTGCTGTCCGCCGTAGGTGACTACCAAAACGTCCGGCCTAAAATTCTGTCTTCGCATTACCACGACTACCAGGTGCTGGAAGGCGGGCAGGGGCAGGGAACGGTCGCTAGCTGGAAGCTGCAGGCCACCGAATCGCGGGTTCGCGACGTTCGCGCCAGCGTCGACGTCGCCGGCCACGCTGTGATCGAGAAAGATGCCAACTCGACCATGGTGACCAATTGGACCGTGGCCCCCGCCGGACCGGGTTCGAGCGTTACCGTCACCACCACCTGGAAGGGTGCCGGTGGCGTGAAGGGTTTCTTCGAGAAGACGTTCGCGCCGCTGGGGCTGAGGAAGATTCAGGCCGAGGTGCTGGCCAACCTGAAGCGGGAAGTCGAGAACTGACCGCTCAGTGCGCCGCTGTTTGACCACCTAGGAAGGCGGCGACGCCCCTGACGACGGCGTCGGC
>NZ_DATNJW010000484.1:0-22713 GCF_035603715.1 Mycobacterium sp.
ATCGACCATCGAGCTGCGCAGAGCCATTGGGCAGCAACTAGTTTCAGCAAGAACCGTCCCGCGACTGGTCGAGCTGTGAGCAGCAACGAGCATTCCGCCGTGTTCGCTGAACCGGCCGTGCAGGTCACACGCAATGGGCCAGTGGCGGTGGTAGCGCTGGCCCGCCAGACGAAGTCCAACGCGATGGACGGTGAAGTAACCGTTGCGTTGCTGAACACCCTGCGCGCGCTTTCGGAGAGTCCCGACATCCGCGCGATGGTGCTCACCGGCGAGGGGCGATCGTTCAGCGCCGGCGGTGACCTTGAGACCATCCGAGAGATGGGCGCCGACAAAGGGGTTCGTGACGCGATTCTGGATAAGCACCAGGAGTTGTTCTGGGTGATGAACCGGCTACCGTTCGCGACCGTCGCGGCGGTCAACGGCGCTGCTATCGGGGCGGGTGTCACCGTCGCGCTGCTGTGCGACCTGGTTGTCATGGCACAGGACGCTTTCCTGTCCGACCCCCGCGTCGCGCTCGGGTTGCTCGACGGAGCGGGTGGAATTGTGTTGTGGCCGTTGCTGACCAGTCTCTCCGCCGCAAAGGAGCATCTATTGCTGGGCGATCGGATTCCGAGCGCCGAAGCCCACCGACTCGGCCTGGTCAACCGTGTCGTTCCCACCGAAGAAACGGTAGCTGCGTCCCTCGACCTGGCTTACCGGTTGGCGGCGCTGCCGCAGAACTCGGTTCGGGAGGCGCGGCGCTTGTTGAACTCGCACATCGAGCGGGCGGCGCCGGTGCTCGCCGAATGCGCACGCGCCGAGAGCGAGTGCTTCGACACGGAAGATCACCGTGCTGCGCTGGAGCGGTTGAGCGTGCGACTCGCCGCGAGACCAGCAGAGGAGTCGTAGTGGCCTCAGGCAACCGTGTTGCGTTGGTGACGGGAGGCACCCGTGGGATCGGGCGCGCCGTCACCGAAAGCCTGGCCGACTCGGGTATCGATGTGGCCGCCGGATATGCCACCGATTGCGTTGCAGCAGAATCCGTCCGGGAGCGGTGCGAGAAGACGGGCGCGCGCGTGACACTGCACCGGGCGGATGTGGGCGACCCGCAGTCCTGCCAGCGCCTCGTCGATGAGGTCCTGGACCAGCACGGGCGACTCGACTATCTGATCAACAACGCCGGCACGGTCGCCGAGCAGCGCTACGGCGACATCACACCTGACGATTGGCAACGCCACCTGGCGGTCAACCTGTCGGCTGCGTTCTTCTTATCGCAGGCAGCCATGAGCACGATGATCGAGCGCCGCTTCGGGCGCATCGTCAACATCGGTTCGGTGTCCGCGACAATGGGCAGCCCGGTGCAGATCCCTTATGCCGCGGCTAAATCGGGTCTCATCGGATTGACTCGGTCAACAGCACGTGCTCTGGCGCGAAAAGGAATAACGGTGAACTGCGTGATCCCGGGCAGCTTCGACACCGATCTGTCGGAGGGGCTGGAATATACGGCCCGCGACGTGGTGACATCGATGATCCCGGTCGGCCGCTGGGGACGGCCAGAAGAACTCGCGCACGCGGTCACTCTTCTGCTCGACGACCTGGCGTCCTACATCACTGGCGCAGTCCTCACCGTGGATGGCGGAATGAGTATGGGCGGATGACGCCGACGAGGTTGACGGCCGCTCGCGTCGTCGCGCCCGGTGTACCGGAAGATCGCCGGGACGACTATCGCAGGCTGGGCTACGTCAGCGACATGACCATGAGCTCGTCAGCCGAGCGCGCCGCGCGGTTGTGGGGCTCCCGGCCGGCGGTGGCGCAGGCAGACGTGACGATGACGCACCGCGAGCTGCTGGGACTCGTCGAACGCGCCGCGGCCTGGTTGAGCGGAGCTGGAATTCGACCCGGCGATGTCGTGTGTTGGCAAACAGCGAACTGGTGGGAGGCCCACCTGCTTGGCTTGGCCATCTGGCACGTCGGCGCGGTTAGTGCGCCACTCGCGCCGTTCTACCGGGAGCACGAGTTGCGCCAGGTGATCGAGGAGGTGCGACCGGCGGCGGTCATCTCGGCCAAGTCGTTCCGCGGTTTCGCGCACGCCGAGGCCTTCGACGACCTGCTCGCCGACGCCGGCCTCGGCAAGATTCCGCGCATTTTGCTGCGCGGATTACGTTACGGCTGGGTTCCTTTCGACGACGTCGTCTGGCACGATCGGCGCTTGCCATCCGCCGAAGTCGGTGCGGACGAGCCTTGCCTCGTGCTGTTCACCTCCGGCACGACATCGCGCGCCAAGGCCGCCGTGCACTCTTCGCGCACGTTGTTGGCCGAAACCCGGCAACTCGCTGACGCTTGGGGGCTGGGGTGGGAGGACGTCGCCTACATGGCCGCTCCACTGCAACACATCACCGGAGTGCTCAATGCGATGACCATCCCATTGCTGGTGGGGGCCTGCGCGGTGCTGGCCGAACGGTGGGAACCCAGCCAGGCCGTGCAGGACATCGTAGCGCACCAGGTGACCTATTCGGCCGGCGCGACGGTATTCCTGCAGGAGCTGACCGACGCTGCGAGAGATGCCCGAATCCGGTTGCCGTTGAGGATGTTTGCCTGCGGCGGAGCCTCGGTCCCGCGCGCAGTCATGGAGCGGAGCGAGGAGCAGGGCATCCCGGCGGCCCGGGTCTACGGTATGACCGAACTTCCGACCGTAACCCTGATGAACCGGGCGGATCCCTTCGATGCGCGGGCTCAGACCGACGGCGCGGTCGCGCCCGGGGTCGAGGTGCGCGTCGTAGATGACGAATCCCGCTCCCTGACAACAGGTTGCGAAGGCGAGCTGCTGGTGCGCGGGCCCGAGCGGATGCTGGGCTACGTTGACCCCGAGGCCAACCGGGCCGCGCTGGACGAGGAAGGGTGGTTTCGCACCGGCGACGTCGGTGTGATCGACGGGGGTGGGTTCGTCACCATCACGGGCAGGCTCAAAGATGTCATCAATCGTGGCGGCGAGAAGTTCTCCGCCCGCGACATCGAAGATCTGCTCGCCGGCCATCCCGCCGTCCGCCAAGCCGCCGTCGTCGCTGGTCTTGACGACAGATTCGGCGAAGTCCCGATCGCGTTCATCGTGCTCGATGACCACGAAAGCGCCTCCGCAGTCGAGCTCGCCGATTTCCTGCACACCGCGGGCCTCGCGCGCCAGAAGACTCCTGTCGCATGGCATGTCGTCGACGCGTTGCCGATGACCCCGTCCGGGAAAGTCAAGAAGTTCGAATTGGTTGCAACAGCGAAGGCCGCAAAGGGCACACAATGAATCTCGAGCAGTTTCGCAGCATCCTCGACATCGAAAGCCGCGGCGATGAGCGCACCGTTCTGCCAGTAGCCAATCCGGCCGGCGAGCAGATCTTCGGCGGGCAGATCCTCGCTCAGCTGGTGGCCGCTGTCGCGCCCGGCCGGACCGTCAAATCGGTGCATGCCGCGTTTCCGCGGTCGGGCCGGCCCACTGATCCGCTATTTCTAGAGGTGGAGAAGACACACGACGGACGCTCGCTGGGAATGCGGCGCGCGGTGGTCTACCAGGACCAGCCTCTTGGTGGGCGTCGCGTGGTGGCGACGGCCACGATCCTAGTCGACCGCGCCGACGACGAGTACGACTACCAATTCGACGCTGTAGCCACCTCAGACCCGTTGGCCGCCAAGCCAGTTGATTTCGCGGTGGTCCCGGGCGAAGTCCGGCTGATCAGCGAAATCGGGCTCGATGACGTCAGCGCAGTGCCCGCCGAACTCGCGTTCTGGATGCGCTGCTCCGAATTCGCCGACACCTCGCTGGCCCGGCCGGTACTCGCGTACGTCTCGGATTGGCCGCTGATCGGCACGCTGCTCAAGGCGGTACCCGGCCTGAGTCAGCAGGATGCGCACGTCCGGCTGCAGACCGGTGTCGTCAGCCATTCCATCTGGTTCCATCAGCCATTCGATGTGTCCCAATGGCTGCGCGTAGACATCCGCGGCCAGCGCCTGGCCGGCGGCCGCGGCTTCGGCACCGGCGCCGTCTACACCCAGGCCGGGTCACTCGTGGCGTCGTTCGCTCAAGAGAGCGTGATCAGAAGCATCAGGTAAAAGGAGAAGACAATGGCAGCAGAGCATTTCGTTCGGTACGAGACCGACGGACCGGTGGCAGTGATCACCCTGGACCGCCCGGAGGCCGCGAACGCCCAGACACCAGGCATCCTCAAAGACCTCGACGACGCGTGGCGGCGCGCGGACGCAGACCCGGAAGTTCGGGTGATCGTCTTCACCACGACCGGTAAGCATTTCTCGGCCGGCCACGACATGTCCGGCAACGATCCATCCGCCAATGGCCGCGACCTTCGGCCCAAGCGTGCCGAGGACGGAAAACTGGTGGCGGAGGAGTACTACGACTGGGAGACCCGCGGCTACCTCGAATACGCCAAACGCTGGCGTAACATCCCGAAACCCACGATCGCGGCCGTGCAGGGTAAATGTATCGCCGCGGGGTTGATGTTGTGTTGGCCGTGTGACCTGACCGTCGCAGCCGACAATGCTCAGTTCTCCGACCCGGTCGGCATGATGGGCATCATGGGCGTCGAATACCACGCGCACACTTGGGAACTGGGCCCCAGGAAAGCCAAGGAAATGCTGTTCACTCAAAGTTCGGTCAGCGCCGATGAGGCGCTGCGCTGCGGGATGGTCAACCACGTGGTGCCGTTGGAGGAGCTTCGCGAATTTACTCTGCAGCTCGCGCAACGGATCGCCCGAACCGACCCGTGGGCATTGCGAATGGCCAAACGCGCCGTCAATCACACCCTCGACACCATGGGCTTCTCCAACGCGATCGAATCGTGTTTCGACATGCACCACCTCGGCCATACGCGTGCGCTCGCGGCCACCGAGGGCAGGACCGTCGTGATGGCGGACCTGAATCGGATGAAGGCCGCGGGCCGCCCCGAGTGAATTCCCTTTGTCCGCGTAGGTGTGCGGGCTGTCGGCTAGGCGCGCCGTTTTGTTCTCGAGGCGCCTGAACGGCCGTTGGAGCTGTCGGCGCCGTCGGGCTGGGCGATGCGGAGCCCGGAGACGATGATGTCGGTGGCCAGCTCGATGTGGTCGACGGGGTCCAGGGGGCCGTCAACGGGGTCGAATCGGTCCGATAGTGGGCCGAGTGTGAACGGCGCGGCGGCTCCGTGGGCGATAAGGAACAGCAACGTTCTCGCAGGCACCCGTCGGACCACGCCAGCGTCTGCCAGCCGGTTCAAGCCCTGCCATACCGGAGTCAACGCCGGCAGA
Source organism: Mycobacterium sp. (assembly GCF_035603715.1). Taxonomy (GTDB): domain Bacteria; phylum Actinomycetota; class Actinomycetes; order Mycobacteriales; family Mycobacteriaceae; genus Mycobacterium. Next base: position 5,260 of record NZ_DATNJW010000484.1, read on the forward strand.
GTGAACGACGTCATGATGTAGTCGAGGCGGCTGGTCGAATGCAGGCCTTCTTGGTTCATCAACCTGACGAGTTCCGGGCGACGGACCGAGGCGATCAAAAATGCGCGAATGCCCTCGCGTACTCGCGACAGATCGTCGTCGGCAACCGCTCGTTGTTGCAGCTCGGCGTTGAGATCGTCGATCAGGTGGCGGAACTCATGATCGACCGCGGCATACCAGAGCTGTTCTTTTGAACCGAACCGTTGATTGATGGTGCCGCGGCTGAGTCCCATCTCAGCATTGAGCGTGCGCAGCGACATTCCTTCGTAGCCGTGCTCGGCGAAGGCGTGTAACGCGGCCCGCAGGATCTCGTCGTCGTCTCGGATACGTGGCCGACCGCGTGTCTCGGCGGCCTGCACGGCATCTGTCGCCATGACAGCACGATACCTCCCGACAAATATATTTTCTTGACACATGGCGAAAAATAGTTCAAGCTGGCACTCATGAAGCGAGAAGAACACGTACTCAACGAGACGTTCAGCTACCGGTATCCCGGTAACGATGCAGACCACGCAATCCTGATTCAGCACGGGATCGCTTCCCACGGCGGTATTTACGACAGTTTTTGCGCACACCACGCGTCGCACGGCGTGGATGTCTGGAGCATGGACGCGCCGGGCCACGGCCGCTCGGTGAATATGCGGCCACCGGGCCGATTCAGCATCGAGGAGTGGGTCGACGACGCGGTGGCTTTGGGCGAGCACATCGGCGAGAGCACCGGTCTGCCGGTGTTCATCAAGGGATCATCGTTGGGTGCCGCGGCGGCCTATAGCGCGCTACAGGCCTCTGATGTTTTCCGGGGCGCGGTCCTGATGGGTTATGCAATCCCATCGGCGCCGCTGATTCCGAACCCGAATCCGTTTCGTAGTGAGGCTTTTGAGCAGATCGATGCATTGTTCGGCGACAAACTGCTGCTCAGCGTCGATCGATTTATCAACTTCGATGAGGATTACGGCTACGTCGGTGCGAGCGAGCAAAAGAAAGCCGATCCACTGAACACCTGGTACTACGAATTGCGGGCATTCGCGTCCTTCTTCCGCTACGACCCAGTGGTACCGATCTCGCAGAACACCAAGCCGATCTTCTACACGGTTGGGGAGCGGGACACGACCTTTGGCCCTGCCGTCGCCAAAATGGTCGCCGACGCCACCGCGGGTCCCGTCGAGTTGTATGTGCACCCCGATGGCATGCATCAGCTCATGCTGTCGCACACCGCTGCCTACAGCGACGTGGTGCTCGAGTGGTGCCGTCGACAAGCCAAGTAATCCACGTCAACATCCAACTAATCAGCTCAACATCCAAGGAGCAGCACGCATGACGACCACCCTGCACCCGCGCGGCGTCAACCATCTAGCCCTGAGCACACGAGACATGAAGGGACAGCTCGAATTCTGGTGTGATGTTCTTGGCTGTCCGCTACGGGCGCTGTACTACATGCATGGCGTCGACGGCGCGTTCCACGGTTTCGTCGAACTGGCACCGGACAGCTACGTTGCGTTCGTCCAGCATCCCGACAATCCCAAGGACATCGAGTGGGGCGTCACTCACGCCGGCAATCCCGGCGGCGCTGTGACCATCGGTGGGATGCAACACGTCGCGCTCCATGTCGACACCCTCGATGAGGTTCTGACGATGCGGGATCGGATCCGCAGCCGAGGGGTGCAGGTGATCGGCCCCATAGATCATGGCTTCATCAAGTCGATCTACTTCGGCGGACCCGAAGGCCTGAGCCTAGAAGTCACGTGCGGACACGATATCGACGCCAGCGCCTGGGTGGACCCCGAAGTTGTTGACCTGTGCGGCATCTCGCGTCATGAAGTCGAAGCACTCAAAGACCCGGCCGTTTACGACAGGCCAGCGACGCCCGTCGCGCAGCCAGCCACCGATCCTGACAAACCCACCATGCACTGGCCCGGTGCGTACGACCTTTTGGTGTCACTGAGCGACCAAGAAGTCTGGGACAACGCCAGCGAGACCACGCCACCGGTAATCGTCAACTGACCGCCGCGGCTGAGCCTGACTGAAAAGCGATGTCGTCCAACACTTCCCCCGACCATCGCCGCAGCGCTGATGCGGCTCGCCCCAAGCTGAAAGCAGAATCCGAAATGGATGAACTCACCCACCTCATCGACGGTGAACGGGTCGCCACCGACCAGTGGTTTCACACGGTGAACCCCGCCACCCAGCAGCCCTGGGCCAAAGTCGCCCGCGGATCCGCCCAAGACGCCGCGCGAGCGGTGAACGCCGCGAGGGTTGCCTTCGACGAAGGCCCATGGCCGCGCATGACTCCTGACGAGAGGGGCGCCCACCTGCACCGCCTCGCCGATCTCATCGAACAGCACACCGATGAGCTTGTTGCACTGGAGACCACCGACATGGGCAAGCCAGTGACCCAGTGCCGCGAGCGTGACCTGCCACGCTCGGTCGCGAACTTCCGATTCTTCGCTGACTATCCGCGTTTCTGCGAGGACGAATCCCTACCGTCCAGCACCCACCACATTTACACCAGTTACGAACCCGTCGGCGTTACCGCCGCGATCAGCCCGTGGAACTTCCCACTGATGCTGTCGACGTGGAAAGTCGCCCCTGCCCTCGCTTTTGGCAACACCGTAGTTCTCAAACCCGCAGAACAAAGCCCGGGCACCTGCACCCGCCTCGGCGAGTTGGCCATCGAGGCCGGGCTACCCAGAGGCGTGCTCAATATCCTGCACGGGTACGGCCCAGGCGAAGCCGGTGAAGCGCTAACTACAAGCCCCGATGTCGATCTCGTGACGTTCACCGGCGAATCAAACACCGGACGCAACATCCTTCAAGCGGGTGCACCCAGCCTCAAACGGGTGAGCTTCGAACTGGGCGGCAAGAGCGCAAACCTGGTCTTCGCCGACGCTGACCTCGACGCCGCGCTCGACTGGTCCATCAAGGCTGCCTTCACCAACTCCGGCCAAGTCTGCCTGGCCGGCAGCCGTCTCTATGTCGAGCGGTCGATCTTCGACGAGTTCGTCGATCGCTTCGTCGACTTGGCCGAGCGTCTCGTGGTCGGCGACCCGACCGACCCCGCCACCGAGATCGGCCCACTGGCAAACGAAGAACACTGGCAGAAGGTGTGCCACTACTTCGAGATCGCCGAAGCCGAAGGAGCCAAGCTCCTCACCGGCGGGCCTCACCAAGGCTGGTGGATCCGGCCGACGGTGCTGGTCAACACCACCCAGGAGATGCGGATCAGCCGTGAGGAGATCTTCGGTCCGATCGTCACCATCGCACCTTTCGACGATGAAGCCGACGCCATACGGCTGGCCAATGACTCCCGATATGGCCTGAACGCCATGGTGTTCACTGAAAATGCGCGTCGCGCCCACCGTGTGGCACGCGCTGTGCGGGCCGGCACAGTCTGGGTCAACTGCTACTTCGTTCGTGATCTGCGCGCACCGTTCGGCGGCTTCAAGGACAGCGGGATCGGCCGCGAAGGAGGCAAGCACAGTCGCGAATTCTTCACCGAAGCCAAAACCGTCGTGATGGAAATCTAGGTTCTCGACCTTGGCGTGCAGCGCGCCGTCGTCAAGTATGCGTGAGCGACACGAACGGTGGGGAGTGCGTTAGTTCCTAACGGACCTGCGGGCACCGATTCAGCCGAGGCCTTCCCGCACAGCGCAGGCCAGGACAGCTAATAGTTACGGAATGGATGGTCTTGTGGACACTGAATTGAGCACCGGCGCGTGGACTTTGGATACCACAGCGTCGTCAGTCGGCTTTCAGGCTAAGGCGGCCTTCGGCATGAAGGTGAATGGCCGGTTCGACCGGTACGAGTCGGCGATCACAGTTGGCTCCTCGGTGGCCGAGTCCGCGATCTCGGCGACCATCTGGACTGACAGCGTGGATACCGGCATCAAGATGCGCGACGAGCACCTCCGGGCAGATAGCGTGTTTGCGACCGCACGGTTCCCTACGCTGGAGTTCCGCAGCACCGCCGTCGTCGAAACGCCCACCGGGCTTGATGTCACCGGCACCCTGTGCATCCGCGACGTCCGCCAGTCGATCACCTTCGAGGCGACACGGTCGACCTCAGCGGGTCCACCCCGCTACAGCGCCACGGTGGTCGTCTCACCCAAGGAGTATGGGATCACCCGATGGGGCACCACCAAGCCGGTCAAGGTTATCCTCGACGCCACCCTGAAGCGGGCCTGACTGGACTCGGGTGTTCAGGTCAGCGGTGGATCTGCTTGGCATGGTTAGTTATTCCTTGCTGGGGTGATCCGGCTTTCGAACGCGACGGCAACTGCATCCGCAGCTGGTTGGCACCCGCGTGGCCCGTAGTGTCCGACCCTTCCCGGCCGGTCCAGTGAACAGTGATACCAGACTCTGGGGACAGTTTCGCGGCGGTGAGGTCATCGATACTGCCGTGGCAGCGACCGACGTCGAATACCTTTGCGTGGCAGTAGTTTCCGCGAGGCCAGCATGGTGATGCCGGAACAAGCCCGACCACGGAGTCGGCTCACGGACGTGGTCGGCGTTCGCCGAGCCGGCGTCCGGGGCCTTGTCACGTGGATAAGCTAGCGCCACCCAGTCTCGGATCAATCGCCTTCCAGGCGGCGCTGTGTAGATCTGCCCTTTCTGTCTTGCTCAGATCCCTGGAGCAGTTCCCGCGCGGTGTGGCCGACAGAGCCGGCGACCGATTTGACTGATGCGGGTTTCGGGTTGGCAAAGGGATCGGCGCGACGGTACCCGTGCGGTGGTATTGCGCGCGTTGGTCTCGGGCAAGTGGGAAATATTGAAGGTGTGTCGGGATGCCTTTGATCATCGCGTGAACTGCCTTGAGATGCAGGCGATAACGCAATTCGTCGAGTCGAGTCCAGTCCAGGCAGAGCCGTTCGCGGATCACCGGTGGTAGCGCGCCGGTGGTGATCCACAGGATTAATTTCACCAGCGGTGTCTGCACGAGCGGCTTCAGAATCAGTGGTCCCACAACCGTATTGGCGCGATCAGACAGGCGCTTGCTGGTCGGCGGGGGCATCGTCCGGTACATGTGAAAGCCCTCCCGAACCGGGCGGCTGTCCTCGAGGACGTTGTTGATCATGTGTTCCCAGTACTGCTGGAATGCGTCCCAGTCGGGTGGGACGGGCCTCATGCTGACGCCATATAGGCGATACCAGTCAATCGATTCCAAGTAGAGGGCTTCTTTGTCAGCCGCTGACAGCGGATAGCCGGTGAGCTCGTGCCCGGTCACGATGTCTTCGACGAATGTTGCGTGCGCCCAGAAGAAGGTCTCCGGGTTGAGCGCGCTGTATCGCCGACCGTATTTGTCGACGCCTTTGATGGGGCCGTGGAAGCTTCGCACTAATTTTCCCCACTCGTGCGATGTGGCCCCCCCGTAGACGACCGACATGATCGGTCCGATCGACCGCTCGCCGCGGGCGCGTGGATCCTCGAAAAAAACCGAGTGATGCTCGACGCCGGCGGCCAGCCCGGGATGCATATTCTGCAGCATCGCTTCGCGAAGCCCATTGGATAGGCGAAAAATCGGGAGGCGGCCGAAGTGCTCCCACACCAAACCCTCGGGGTCCAGCGGTGCGGGAAGAAGTTCAGTCATCCTAAGCTCCTAAGACCCCGAAACTGACTCGATGAAGTATCAGATATTGCTGACGGTAGTATCTGATACGGACGAGTGTCAAATGTGAGGACTTATGGCGGAGGCGACTAGCTCAGCGGTTGCGGGCGTGCCGCGCCCATATCGTGGCGTCAGCGCCGCCGACCGGCGTCACCAGCGCCGCGAGCAACTGATCGAGGCCGGCCTGCAACTGTTCGGAACGCGGGGGATTGCAGCGGTCGGAATCGTTGACGTCTGCGCCGAAGCTGGGCTGACCAAGCGGTACTTCTACGAGAATTTCGCATCGATAGACGCGCTCGCCGAGGCGGTGTTCGAACACGTGACGGGCAATCTCGTGGGAGTGGTTGCGCCGGCGATCGAGGTCGGCGCCGGTCGTGACCCCCGCCCCGCGCTCACGGTCTACGCACGGGCCCTTTTGAGCGATTCCAGGGTGGTGCGGTTGCTCGCCGTCGAGTCCCAGACCGGTCCGCTCAAGAAATACCGCGACGGATTCCCAACGCGCGCAGTCGAACTCTGGTTCGCCTTCGCCGCCGCCGACGACGCCCTACCCCCACCGCAGGACATGCGCCTCAAAGCGTACGGATTCATCGGAGCTGCACAACAAATCGGCATGGCATGGCTGGACGGCCATCTTCCGCTGACGATTGACGAGGTCATCAATCAGCTTGTCGACATGTTTTACCGGATCTCCGGTATCGCGCCACCCGCCCAGCCGGACGAACCGCACTAGTTCGAGTCCCGTCACACCAGCGCCTCCGCTACGGGTCAGTCGCCGGCCAGGATCCGCACGAGTCCTCGGCGGTCGACTTTGCCGGTGGGCAGGATGGGCAGGTCGCTCTCAGCGACTAGGCGAATGACCTTGGGAACTTTGAACGTCGAGAGGTTGCGGCGAGCGTGGGCAACGATGGTCTCTACCGACAACGGCGCCCCGTTCGCGGGCACAACGGCGGCGGCGACGACCTCGCCCCGTACAGGATGGGGCAGGGCGACTACGAAGCTGTGCAGCACGCCGGGCATGGCATCCAGGACCGATTCGACCTCGGCCGGTGACACATTGGACCCGGCGGTTTTGATCAGGGCGCTGGCGCGACCGGTGAAGTGCAGATGCCCTGCGGCGTCGAAGAATCCGCGGTCACCGGTGTCATACCAGCCGTCGGCAGTGAACACGTCGTGGCGTTCCTGTTTGTAGACGCCACTCATGAGAATCTGGCCGCGCACCTGGATCTCGCCTTCGTGACCGGCGGGCGCCTCGACGCCTGACTCGGCGTCGACGATCCGGTGCTGCACCACATTAGGCAGCGGAATCCCGAAGGATCCGCGCAGGTCCGGTGGCAGCGGGGTGTCAGGCACCTCGACCATCGTGTGTGGGCCGCCAGTCTCGGTCATACCGAGCAGGTTGGGTGTCAGGTCGGCTTCGCTGGGTCGCCGGTCGGGTGGCAGCGCCTGAAGCATGGTGCCGCCTCGCACACTCGACAGGTCGCGCTTGGCGAAGTCGGGATGGTCGGCCATGGCCTGGCTCGCCTGAGCCCAGCAGGAGATGATCGTCGCCCGTTCTCGTTCCAAGAGCGCCAGCGTGCTGCCCGCCTCGAAGACATCCTGGGCGAGAATAGTTGCACCGGTCGAGAGTGCTTGCAGCACAACCATCGTCAGGCCGCCCACCCAGAAGAACGGCATCGGCGAATAGATACGGTCCGCCGACGTGACGCCGCGATGGCGCGCCAGAATGTAGGCGTGACGCACCAGGCTGCCGTGGGTGTGCACGACGGATTTCGGAAGCGCCGTCGTTCCCGATGTGCTGACCACGACGAGATCATCCGAGGGTACAACTTCGTTCTCGGCTGAATGCGTAAGCGACACAATCGGTTTGGCACGTGGCCAGGGCGTCGCCCAGGATCTGTCGCAGTCCGGCCACACGTGAATCCGCCGCAGGTAGGGTGCCTGGGGCGCAGCGATCACTGCCCCTCCGTCGGTGAGGCCGGGCAGCGCGTCCTGCATGCGCTCGACGAGTTCGCGGCCGGCGATCCGCTGGCCCAGGAGTACTACTTGTACATCGGTGTGCCGCAACAACCGTCCGAGTTCCGCACCGGGTGCGAAGGTCGAGAGGGGAACCGTCAGCGCGCCGATGCGCGCGGCCGCCAGCCAGCAGATGAGCCACTGGGCACAGTTGGGAAAGAGGATCCCGACCCTGGTGCCTTTACCGACGCCGGAGGCCAGCAATGCGTCCGCCAGTTCGACTGACGCGGTGTCGGCTTCGCTGAAAGTCAGTCGGTGGTCGTCGGTGACAAGAAACTCGCCGTCGGGTTCGGAACGCCTGAGACTGAGAAGTTCCGGGATGCTGGCAGGCATGCCGTGCGGCGACGAATCCTTTGGCGCCGCAGGTTTTCCGGCCATCAGCCGATGTGGACGGGGATGTCCGAGTAGCCGGCGACGTTGGACATGGTGACCCGGCGCAGACCGTCGGTGTCTACCGCGAACCGCGGCCAGTTCTCGCGTATCGCGTGCAAGGCGACTCGTGTCTCCAGTCGCGCGAGCCAGGAGCCCAGGCAGCTGTGTGCGCCGAATCCGAAAGCCAGGGTGGTAGATCCGCCCCGTTTGATGTCGAACACGTCGGGCCGGTCGTAGGCCCGCGGGTCGCGCGTGGCGGCGCCGGTGACCAGCAGGGTGGGCGATCCCGACGGGATGGTGCCCCCGTCGAGCACGACGTCTCGGGTGGCGAACCGGCCCTGGTATTGCGAGGGCGGGTTGAGCCGCAACATCTCCTCGATTGCTCCTGGGATCACGCCGGGGTCGGCGAGCACCAGCTCCCATTGTTGGGGATTGTGGTGAAAGGCCATGACGCCGTTGCCCACCAGTTTGGTGACCGTTTCGCTGCCCGCTGCCGCGATCAGCACCGCGAACGTGGCGATGTCCTCGTCGGTGAGCCGGTGCGTCACCCCGGTTTCGTCTTCGTAGGTAGCGTCCACCAGCCTGCTGATGATCAGGTCGTCGGGCTCGCGGCGTTTCTGCTTGGACAGCTCCAGGAAGTAAGCGTTCATCGCCATCGAGTCGGCGACGCCACTTTCGGTCGCGAAGGGGTTGTTCGGCTCGCGATGCAGGAACCCGTCGGTCCAATGCCGGATCTGCTGGCGCTCTCCAGGGGGGACGCCGAGCATTGACGAGATGATCTCGACCGGGAACAGCGCCGCGAAGTCGGCCACGATGTCGAAATCGTCTCTGCCCTTCAACGCGTCGACATAGCAGGTGACGACGTCGGTCACCAGCGGCTCCAGGTTGGCGATCGCCGCTTTGGTGAAGACCTGGCGGACCAGCTTGCGCAGCAGTTCGTGTTCGGGTGGATCCATGAGGATCAACATCTTGAGTTCGTCGAACCTGTGGCGCATCGACAGTGCGTCTAGGGTGACGCCGTAGGCGCTGCTGAATGTCTCCCAGTCGCGGTGGGCCGCAACGACATCCTCATTGCGGGTCAGGGCGTAGAAGTCCCACCGCTCGCTGTAGTACACCGGCGCCTCGTCGCGCATCCAACGATAGGTCTCGTAGGGGTTGTCGAAGAAGCTGTCGGAGTACGGGTCGAACTCCATGGGGGAGTCATCCTCGCGCGATTTGGTGGCTGATCCCGCGCCATGGTCGGTCGACATGTCAGGCACCGATCCGCATCATGCTCGACAGCGTGCCGCCCATCACCGTGGCGATCTCGTCGTCGCTCAGCTCAGGGTGACGCTCGGCGTAGCTGAGGGGTTCCGCCAGGCCTTCGGGATGGGGGTAGTCCGATCCAAAGAACAGATGCTCGATCGACACCAGCTTCGCGAGTTCGGCGACGTTCTCCTCCCAGAACGGATTGAAGTAAATGCAACGACGGATGGCCTCCACGGGATCCTCGCTGTAGAGCTGGGGCATCTTCTTGTGGGTATCTCTGAGGTTCGCTAGAAGCCGGGGCAGCCAGGTTGTTCCGTTTTCCACCATGCCGATTCGAAGCTCGGGGAACCGCGTCAGCAGTCCGTGGCAGGCAAGCGCCGCGACCGCGTCCTCGGCTGGGTTGCGGGCCAGGCTGTAGTAGGAGCGGAACGGCGAAGGCTGAAACGGCCGGAACTCGCCGGAACCCTCCCAGTCGTTGGCATATCGCGAGTATCCGCTGTCGGAGGCGTGCATGATCACCAGCACGCCGGTCTCGACGACCCGCTTCCAGAACGGGTCGAATTCGGGCAGGGCGAACGACCGCGGGCCGCGCAGCCCGGGCACCGGCGCCGGCCGGATGAGAATGGCGCGGGCACCGCGCTCGGCCACCCAGTTCAGCTCGTCGATAGCCCTCTCCACGATGGGCAAGGTGATGATCGGCGTGGTGAAGATGCGGCCCTTGTAGTCGAATTGCCATGTTTCGCAGAGCCATTCGTTAAGAGCGTGAATGATCGCATGGGTCGCCTCGGGGTGCTCCCGGAAACGTTCCTCCACCAGGCTCGCGAGCGTCGGGTACATCATCGACTTGTTGATGCCCTGCTCGTCCATCAGCGCCAGCCGGGGTGCCGGTTCACGCATCGCGGGGGTTGCCTCGATCGCCCTGCCCAATATCTCGCGATGCGATTTACCTTCCGGATTGCCGTTGTGGAAGTAGTCCTCTTGGGCGCCGGGCGCGGCGACCTTGTCGAAGGTCGGGTTCGGGATGTACTCGCTGATCTGCCCCAAGGTGGCGATCTTGGTGCGGCCATCCACCTCGACGTAGCGAACCGCGCCGTGATACTCGGGCGGCAGGAACTTCGTCAGCGCATCCTGGGTCTCGTACATGTGGTTGTCACCATCGAACACCGGAAAACCCAGCTTCGGTGTCATCCAACTCCTCCTGGCGTGGGCACCTGCAATTGCGCAAAACTCTAGCATCGAGTGCGTATGAAGAGAACATGCCGATACTTTTTTGCATGTAGCAACTCCGCTAAGGGTAATGTCCTTGGCTACGACGCGAGACATGGGAGGAGTCTGACGTGGATCTGCGCCTCAGCGATGAGCAGCGCGCGGTTCGCGCGACGTTTGCGGCGCTATTCCGCAAGGAGTCGACCCCGCAGCGAGTCCGGATCGCCGAATCGACCGGCCTGGACAGGGCCTTGTGGCGGAGCTACGGCGCAGTCGAGGCGTTGGGGATCGGCATCCCATCGGATTACGGGGGCTCAGACGGCAGCTTGCTGGAACTCGCGTTGCTGGCCGAAGAGGCAGGGCGTCGTCTGGCCCCGATTCCGGTTGCAGAGACCGCCGCAGCGGCACGGCTGCTTGCTCGCCTCGGTGAAAAAGAGCTACTGGCGTCCGTGTTGACCGGATCGAGCATCGTGTCGCTGGCCACGCGCAGTGGACCGGTGGGCGACCAGCTCCTTGTCGACGGAGCGATCGCTGACGCGGTACTGGCTTTCGACGGGAAGGCTCTGCTTTACGTCACGAGGCCGGATGGGCAGCCGACGATCCCGCGACGCAACCTGGGCGGGCTGGCGCTGGGGCGATGGGATGCACACACCGCCGGCCATTCGCTCGCCGAAGGCGAGCAGGCGCGGACCGAGTTCGCGGCGGCCCTTGACGAGGTCCGGATTCTCAGGGCGGCCGCGCTGGTCGGGCTGGCTCTTGAAGCCGTGCACATCGGCTCCGAGTACACCAAAGTGCGGCAGGCATTCGGCCAACCGATCGGCATGTATCAGGCCGTTGCGCATCCCTTCGCGGACGCGTTGAGCGCCCTGGATGGCGCTCAATTATTGGTGCATAAGGCGTGCTGGGCACTGGACAACGAGCAGCACGATGGGCCGGCGCTCGCCACGATGGCGTTCATCTTCGCCGCCGAAACGGCATACCAGGCGAGCCAGCACAGCCTGCACGTGCACGGCGGGTACGGCTTCACCGAGGAGTACGACATTCAGCTCTACTACCGGCGGGCCAAGGCGTGGGCCGTGGCGTTCGCCGACCCCCGACGCGAGCTCCTGGTTCTCGCGGATCGACGCTTCGGTCCCGCTCTCCCGGAAGGTCACTGAGCTGATGGACTTCACCGAACCCGCAAACTGGGTCCGTATCCGGAGTGACGCCCAGGCATTCGTCGCTGAGTACGTCACCCGTGAGGTAATCGAGAACGAACGTCGAACCGGAGACGGCGTCGAACGGGCGCTGACGCGCAAGCTCGGCGAGCGTGGGTGGGTCGCGCCGACCTGGCCGGTCGAGGAGGGCGGTGCCGGCCTCGATCCGTACGAGGCGGCAGTGCTGTTGGACACCCTGCGCAAGGGCGGCGTCCCGACGATCGGACCGGGCACGACGATGCTGCCGGCTAATGCCATCAAAGCCGCTGGCTCCCAGGAATTGCAGGACAGGATTCTGCCGGGCGTCGTCGCCGGCGAGACGCTCATCTGCCTCGGTTACACCGAACCGGCCGGGGGATCAGACGTCTTCGCCTGCGCAACACGCTCTGAGCAAGTCGGCGACGAGTGGATCGTGAACGGACAGAAGATCTTCACCACATTCGCCCACGTCGCCGACTACTGTTTCCTGCTGACGCGATCGCAGGCGGGTTCCGTGGGCACCCGTGGACTGACGATGCTGCTGGTGCCGCTGGACTCACCCGGAATCGAGATCCGCGCGGTGCACACCATGGGCAATGAACGGACGAACGTGGTGTTCTACAACGACGTGCGGGTCGCGGACACGAACCGGATCGGTGAGGCTCATCAAGGCTTTTCGGTGATGCGCGCCGCGCTCGAAGCAGAGCAGAACGTCGCACCGGGCTCACGGACCCGATGGATCGCGATGGACACGCTCGAGTTTGCCCGCACCCAGCCCGGACCGGACGGCGCTCTGTTGATCAACGACACCCTCGTTAGAGAGCGCCTGGCCCGGATGGCCATGGAAGCCGAGGTCGCTGATCTGCTCGGCCTGCGGGTCGCCTTCCTGGACAGCGAGGGCGAGAAGCCCGGCCCGGTGTCGGCATTGTTCGGTCCGGAAAGCTATGTCCGTGCCTCGGCCGCCGCGATCGACATAGCAGGATTGTCGGGGCTGCTCGACTGGACCGATCCCGAGGCTCCCGTCGATGGCGGCCTCGACTTCCACTATCGCAGCGCGGTCGCGACGACGATCTATGGCGGTTCCAGCGAAGTGCTGCGGAGCTTGATCGTCGAGAACCGGCTTGGCCTGCCCCGCAGCCGTCCAAGGCGTTAACGCGGGCCCCTACAGAAAATCGCTGCCACCGTCGACATTGAGATGCGCGCCGGTCATGTAGCTGTTGCTGCGCGACGCGCAGAATGCGACGACGGCAGCCACCTCCTCGGGCATGCCGAGTCGCTTCAGGTCCACCGACATCCCGTGCCCGCGGGCCAGCAATCCGAAGGCCGCGACCGGATCCTCGACATCGACTCCGGCGGCGGCCAGCACCGGTCTCGCCCAGTCGGTGAGTATCGGACCTGGCGCGACCGCGTTCACCAGAATCCCATCGGGTGCCAGCGAGCGGGCGAGGTTCTTGGTGACGGACAGCAGCGCGCCTTTCGCCGCCGTATAGCTCACGAGTCCAGGCGACTGGTGTTGAACCGACATCGCGGTCACGTTGACGATTCGCGCCCAGGCGGCCGCCCGCAGCAGGGGCAGCGCCGCTCTCACACAGCGGACAGCCGACGTCACCCCTTGGTCGAAGGTGCCGGCCCAGTCAGCGTCGGTGAGATCTTCGAATCGTCCCGCGCCGGCCGGCCCGGCGGCGTTGACCAAAACGTTCAGCACGCCCCACCGAGTCCTCACCTCGTCGAAAACGCCGGCGACGTCGGCGCCTGACGTCAGGTCTGTCGGCAACACGAGCACCTCGGGACTACCGGCGTCTCTCGCGGCGTCGGCAGCGGCGGTCAGTCGGGATGCATCCCGACCGATGATGCCGACCCGGCAGCCCTCGCGGGCAAGACACAATGCGGTGGCCAGCCCGATGCCGCGGGTACCGCCGGCTATCACCGCCGTTGCGCCGCCGAACCCAAGATTCACGATGGATGGCCTCTCATTCGACGGTCGTGTCAGCGGAACTGGCGCGCGAGCCAATCGGCGCTTTCGCGCGCTGCGCACCTGACGACCACGCAATCGATGGGAGTGGATTGCTACGAGCCATAGTATGACCGTTGCGTCTGACGCATATACCGTTCTACTGTTGTGACGCGATGCCTCTTAGAAAGAGATCACATGCTTCCCGACGACGTAAGAATCATCTCTGTAGATGACCATGTCATCGAGCACCCCCGGGTTTGGCTCGACCGCGTACCCGCCAAGTACGCCGACGTGGCTCCGCGAATCGTCAAGCTGCCCGACGGCAACGACACCTGGCTTTATGAAGGCAGTCAATCGGGCAACTTTGCCCTCAATGCCGTTGCGGGCAAGCATCCACGCGACTTCGGGATGGACCCGCGCAGCTACGACGACATGTTGCCCGGGTGTCACGACATCGCCGACCGCATCAAGGACATGGATATCGAGGGCGTGTGGGCGCAGCTGTGCTTCCCCAACTTCGGCGGGTTCGCTGGCAGCACATTTCATAAGGCCAAGGACAAGGACTTCGCGAAGCTCTGTATCAGCGCATACAACGACTTCATCCTTGACGAATGGTGCGGCTACGCTCCCGAACGTCAGATCCCGCTGATGATGGTTCCGTTCTGGGACATCGGGGCCTCGGTCGCCGAAGTCGAGCGCACTGCGGCCAGGGGCGCGAAATCCATTTCCTTCATCGAGGCGCCGCACAAGATCGGACTGCCGTCGTTTCACACCGACCACTGGGATCCGCTGCTGCGCGTCTGCGAAGAAGCCGGGCTGCCGCTGTCCATGCACTTTGGCTCCGGGGGCATGCCGCTCGGGCTAGCCCCCGACGGTGACCTGTTCATCGGCATCGCGTTGTTCGGCTTGAACTCAATGATGGCGACCGTCGACCTGTTGATGTCCGACGTGTTCTACAAGTTCCCGAAGTTGAAAGTTGCGCTGTCCGAGGGTGGCATCGGTTGGATGCCGTATTTACTGGAGCGCATCGACTACTCCTGGGGCCGACACAAATACTGGTGCAATATCGACGCCGACAAGCTCCCCTCCGAGCTGTTTCGGGAACACATCTACGGCTGTTTCATCTCTGACCAGTCAGGCATCGAGCAACGGCACCGTATCGGCATCGACAACATCATGTTCGAGAGCGACTATCCGCACTCGGACTCCAACTGGCCACACACCCGCAAGTTGCTCGCCGAGCATCTCGTCGACGTCCCCGACGATGAGGCCCGAAAGATCGTCGAGCTCAATGCCCGTAAGCTGTACCGCTTTTGGGATTGAGTCAATGACAGCGACTGTATCCGATTTCACATTCGACCCGTTCAAGCCCGGACCATCCGAACAGCTGCCGCAGGTACTTGCCGAACTGCGGGAGCGATTTCCGGTCTACCGCACCGGCTCTGACATCTGGGTGGTGTCCCGGTTCGACGATGTGAAGGCGGTGCAGTCCAACCCGCAGCAATTCTCATCGCGCCCCAACCCTTACGAGGGATCGGCGCCGCCCGATGAGGAGATGAAACCAGAGGTAGTCGAGCGACTAATGGCACTGGCCGCGGGCATCCCGGTGGACATGGCCGAAATGGCTTCCGCGAAAACCATTGCCGCGGCCGACCCGCCCCAACACACCCGGATGCGCCGGATCGTCAGCAGGGGATTCACGCCGCCACGGATCAAGGAGATGGCGACTGCGATCGAGGAGATCGTCCAGCGCTGTCTGACCGGAATTGAAGGTCAACAAACATTCGACGTGGTGGAGCGGCTGGCCGTTCCGCTGCCCGTCGAGATGATCTGCCACATCCTCGGCATCGACGGCGACCACTACAGCCAGGCCAAGCGATGGTCGGACGCGTTCGCCGCCGCAGCGGGCGCGGAGTTCGCCAGCCCCGCTGAGCGCAACGAACTGATGTTGGCAACGATCAAGGAGTTCAGCACCTACTTCGTCCCCCTCATCGAGGCCCGTCGGGCAGAACCTAAGGGCGACTTGGTCAGTGCCATGGTCGCCGCGATCGACAACGAGTCGCTGAGCACCGTCGAAACGCTGATGGTCGCGATCACCATCATGGTCGCCGGGAACGAGACGACGACGAATCTGATCGGCAACACCGTCGTCGAACTGCTGGCCAACCCAGACCAACTCAAGCTGTTGCTCGACGAACCGGAACTGCTGCCCAATGCCGTCGACGAAGCAAATCGGTTTACCACTCCGATTCAATTCGCCTTTCGCGAGGCGACTGAAGACAACGTGATCGCCGGAACACCAATCCCCAAGGGCGCCATCATCGCGTTGCACATGGCCGCAGCCAATCGGGATCCACGTCGCTTCGATGAACCCGACCGCTTCCTGATCAACCGGTCTCCCGGCAAGAATCTGGCATTCGGACACGGCATCCACTTCTGTTTGGGCGCGCACCTGGCTGGTCAGGAAGTGCGGGCGGCGATCAGCGGGTTGCTGCCTTACCTCGACCGACTGAAACCGACCGACGCTCCGCTGCAACGTAACCCGACGGCACTGCTCAACGGGTGGCAGCAGGTCGAGCTGGAGTGGGTAGGAGGAGCAGATGAGCTCAGGTGAGGATCTCATCCGTCGATCCGTCGCCGCACTGAACGCGGGTGACGTGGACGGCTATCTTGCCGGCTTCGCGCCAGACAGTGTGCGTTGGGCGACTGGTTTGGACACGCCGCTGCCACTGTCAGACATCGAGGCCAACCTGCGGCAAATGGTCACGGCATTTGACCAATTGCACCTCCACGAGGACCTGTTGTTCGGCGACAACGGTCACGTCTTTGCGCGCTGGACATTGCGGGGCATCCATACCGGTCATTACGCAGGAATCGCGCCGACACATCGCGCCATCGCCGTGCAGACCGACGAACTGTATGCCGTCAGCGGGTCGGTAGTTACCGAATCTTGGGTTTACGGTGATCTGACAAGCCTTTTCGACCAACTCGAGGCCCGGCAATGAGTGAAACTGAACGCCTCAGACCCGCTGGTCCCGACATGAATACCGGCCCATCACCGCGACCGCGCTGAGACCCGCCCCGGTGCCTCTCAGGCGTGGGCCAGCGCGGGCGGTTTGACGGCCTCCGGGTCGGGGTTGGCGAGCGGCAGACCCATGAAGCGACGCGCGTTGTCGCCCATGAAGTCGTACGTGCGACGGGTGTCCATGCCCTCGGCGTACTGCCAGTACCGCTTGGGTTCGGCCAAGCCTTCGGGATGCGGCCAGTCCGAGCCGAACATCACCTTGTCCCATCCGACGGTCTGCACGACGTCGGCGACGGAGCCCTCCCAGAACGGGCTGACCCAGACGTTGCGGCGAAAGACCTCGTGTGGATGCTCGGGGAAGTTCTGCGGCATCTTGTTGTACGTCGACTGCAGGTCATCAAACAACGGCTTGATCCACGCGCTGCCGTTCTCCACGCTGGCGATCCGCAGTTTCGGGAACCGGGTCAACGTGCCGTGGCAGATCAGGCTGGTCAACATGTCGGCGATCTCCCGGTGGCCCAGCGCGGTCCACTTGAATGCCGACATCTCGAACGCGCTACTGGTCGAAGGCGGTTCCCACTTGTCGATGTACTCCTGCAACGGAGGTTGGCTGGCGTGCAACACGATTGGCAGACCCGCGTCCTCGACGTCGCGCCAAAACGGATCGAACTCAGGCAGCGCGGGGGAGCGCCAGCCCTTGTAGCCGTTCACCGGTGCCGGTTTGATCAACGCGACCTTGGCGCCGTTGTCCAGGATGTATTCGAGCTCGCGCCGCGCTTCATCGACCAGACCGAGATTGAGCACCGGCGTGGAGTAGACC
>NZ_DATNJW010000485.1:0-13813 GCF_035603715.1 Mycobacterium sp.
CAAGAGGGCCGACAAGCCCGACAAGCCCGACGGAGACAAGGGGGCCGACAAGCCCGACGGGGGCAAGGGGCCCGGCAAGCCCGACAAAGACGATGGCGTGTCATTCGCCGTCGGCGTTTTGGGTCAAGCGAAATCCGGCGACATTGGAAGGCTGCTCCTACTGGGCCGTCGCCGACGGATCGCGCACGGGGGTGCTGTAGAGACAAGTCCCGGTGAAGAGCCAGTGGACCTTGCGATCAGCGTTCCTCCTAGCCTGGAAGTGATCGGCGAGACCAGTGCTGAATATGGATATATCGAGCTTGCCGTCCGCATTCGCTTCGCGCCGAGGATCACAGACAAAAACGGCGTCGTCGGTGTCGTTGTCTCTTGAACGGCCTTCCGTCGCGCCGGCCCCGAATGTGCTCGAGGATTACCTCGCCGAGTGCAAAGAAGCGTGCGATGGCGAGATCGATCGGCTCTTCGCTCCCGGCCAGCATGGCGCGAGCAGACTTTACGAGCTGATCCTCGACTATCCCCGCCGCGGCGGGAAGGCGCTCCGGCCGGCCCTGAGCATCGCCACCTGCTTGGGGCTCGGCGGCCACCTTGAGGCAGTCCTGCCGACCGCAGCGACGCTGGAGCTCTACCACAACGCCTTTCTCATTCACGACGACATCGAGGACGAGTCGTGGAGGCGCCGCGGCCGGCCGACGCTGCACATGGACCATGGCATCCCGATCGCCGTCAACGTGGGTGATGCCATGCTGTCGATGTCGCTGCAACCACTGCTCGACAACGTTGAGCGCGTCGGGCTCGGGCCGGCCCTACGCATCCTGCGGGCCGTCGCGCACATGACCCGGCAGACCGTCGACGGCCAAGCCCTCGAGCTCGAGTGGGTGCGTTCCAACACCTGGCAGCTCGACGACGCTGATTACCTCGCGATGGTTGAGCTGAAGACCAGCTGGTATTCATTCATCACACCGCTGCAGGTCGGCGCGATCGCCGCCGGCGCCGGACCGGAATGGTCGGCGACGCTGGAGCCTCTCGGCCGCCACCTGGGCGCCGCTTTCCAGATCACCGACGACCTGCTGAACCTGCGGGCGGACCCCGAGGAGTACGGCAAAGAGATCGGCGGTGACCTCTGGGAGGGTAAACGCACCTTGATGCTGCTGCACACCTTGCGATGCGCCGAGCCGGGAGACCGGGATCGCGCAGTCCAGATTCTGGCCAGGCGCAGGCCGAGCAGCGACGGCGAGCTGGGGCTCACTTCGCTGCTGGAAGGGCTCGTCGCCCGGGGCGAGCTGTCTCGGTCTGGGCAGGCGGAGATCGCCGCTCGGCTGCAGGGATACCGCTCCTCGGAATCGAAGACGCTCGATGACATTCGTTGGCTCTATGGCCTGATGCTGGACGTCGGTTCGATGGAGCACGCTCGAGAGGTTGCCCGCTGGCATGCTCGCAAAGCTGCGGTCCTACTGGCCGGTCTCGACTGGTTTCCGGCGAGTCGACATCGGGATGTGCTGTGCGACCTCGTCGACTACGTGCACGGGCGCACCCGATGAACCCCGAGGACCTGGTCGGAATGCTCACCGAGCTGGAGCGGATCAGGGGGCTGACCCTCGACCTCGTCGAGCGCAGCGTCCCGCCGCTACTCCCGGCCCCGCCGACGGACGCCGACGGCGCCGAGCGGACCGTGTTCGAGTTACTTCTGGGTGTCCGTCGCGCGGTGCTCGGAAACCCGGCGGCGGCGCGTGGTCTGCACGACCTGCTCGTTGCCGAGGGTCGCCGATATGCAGACACGACCGCCGGAGCCGAACTGCGCGATGCGCTGGCCGCATCGCAAGCGGTCGACAACCTCCGGCGAATCTGGGAAACGTTGAGCCTCAACGTGCTTGACGGGCCCGCGGAGTCAAACGCGGTCCCGGACGCATGGGCAGATCTGCTGGCGGACGCGATCATCGGGCGCGGCCTCGACGATTCGGTGCTGGGCCACTTTCGCCCCGAAGGGTTCGCCTGATGTTGACTGATCCGCGCCCGGCGCTGGCTGAGCAGAGTAGCTTCATCGGGTACCTGCTGGGCCTGGCCGGTCTGGCTACGGTAGTTCACGCTCTGGCCGCCGAGGGCCACTCTCAGGCCGAGACCCAGCGCGAGGCCGACGATTTCGGCTACTTGCTGCTGGGCGTCGCGAGCGTAGGAGATGCGATCAACCGCCTCGCCGAATCTGCGAGGGCGGAGCCGTCTGACACGCCCGAGGAAGCTATGTCCGCGTCGATGAATACCCGGTGGCTGCGATGAGCGCGGTGCTCGCCCGGAGCGACTTCCTCCGTACCCCTGTGCTCGCTACCGCCAGGCCCGACGGATTCAAGGAGTGGTACCACTTCGTGGTCCACCGCCCGGGCAGCCGGATATTGATCAACTTCAGCCTCAACAGCGAAACCCCCTCGGCCGGTCGACCCCGGCTGGTGCCCCGCGTCATCGTGATAGCGCACGACCAACGGTGGACTGGCGCCGTCGAGCGGTTTGACGACTCCGAGCTGGACGTGTCGGCCGACCTCAGCGTCCTGACCGTCGGCGGCAATCGGATGACCGTGCGACCGGACGGGTACCGGGTGGTGATCGACCTTCCTGGACACGACATCCGGGGGGAGCTCGATCTCACCTCGGTGAGTCGGCCCTTCGCCGTCAACAACCAGCCGGTGGGGGACGGACGGGTGTCCTGGCTATTCGTGCCGCGGCTGCGTGCCGACGGGTGGCTGCGCATCGGACGCCAGGAGATGCGCTTCGAGGGCAACGTGGCCTACCACGACCACAACTGGGGCCGGTTTCACTGGGGCGGCGACTTCGGCTGGACGTGGGGCACGATCCTTCCCTCAGGACCCGACGATCCGTGGTCGCTGGTTTTCCAGCAGATGACGGATCGGCGACGGTTGCGCTGTCTGTATCAAGCGCTTTGGGTGTGGCGCCACGACGAGCCCGCCGCCATCTTCCCACCCGCCGCCGTGCAGACCCGCTCGCACGGCCTGCTCGGCCGCGTCGCCGACTGCACCTTGCCGCCCCCGATGCGGCTCGTCCTCGGCGGCGAGGCGTCGGACGTACCGGAAAGGATCGAGATCACCGCGACCCGGGCGGGCGACGCGGTGCACGCCGAATTTCGACCGCAGGCTTACGCGCGCCTCGCGCAGCCTAGTGAGGTGTGCCTGGATCGATCAGTCGTGCTGTGTGAAAGCAACGGCACCGCTCAGGTGACTGGGTCGATCAACGGCGAAAAGATCGACCTCGTCGGTGCCGGCGTATTCGAGTTGCTATATGGCTGAGCAGGTTTCGTCGCTGCTGCGGCGGTCAGTCGGGCACCTTGAGGACGAGGTGCCCGCCAGCTACCGCCATATGCTGGAGGCGCTCGGGCCGCTGGTGGTCGAGGTCGATGTCGACGGCGAGGTGTTCTCGCTGCGAGGTGGTCGCCGGCTGGAGGTGACGGACGGTCCGGCCGGTGTGAGCAGCGCCCGGATCGCCAGCTCCCGGGCCGCCATCCTGGACCTGCTCGACGCCAGGTTCAGCCTTGACGAGGCAGTTCAGGCCGGGGTCGTCAACGTGCACGGCTCGCTGGACGACATTTTGCGCGCGCACGACACGCTGCTCGCTTACGTCCACGCGGCCGTTCGGGCACCATCGCATCCGGAGTTGCTGGCTACGCTGCGGACGGGGCCGCAATGAGCGAGCACATTACGACCCCTGCGTCGTCCGATCGGCACCCCACGGTGGCCGTTTTGGGAGCCGGCATTGCCGGCCTTACCGCCGCTCACGAACTGGCAGAGCGCGGCTTCGAGGTCACGGTGTACGAACCTCACCCGGATGAACGGACCGTGCTGGACAACGCCATGCCCGCGGGCAGCTATCCGCCGATCAAGCTCGGCGGCCTCGCCGCTTCCCAGTACTCGAAGGCAGGTTCGGGCAGGGGTGGCACCGCCGAGCTACGCCCCTTCCCGGGGCGGCGAGGCCGGCCCCGTATCCCACCGCGGGCGGTTGCCGGAGAGCACGGATTCCGTTTCTTCCCAGCGTATTACCTGCACATCTGGGACCTTTTCCAACGCATTCCGGTGTATCAACGAACAGAGCAGGTCGACGGCCAGGTTTGCTGGCAAATGACGTCGCGCACCGTCATGGACAACGTCAGGCGAGTGGTCACCCAGGGCACCACGGTGGAAGGCAAGCCCTCCCTGGTTTTTCCTCGCCAGAAGCCACGCACCCTCGCCGAGTTACTCACCACCGCAGGCCAGCTCGGGGAACTAGGCTTCAGCCCTGGTGATGTGCAGACCTTCGCGGGCAGGCTGCTGCAATATCTCGCCACCAGTCCTCTGCGCCGCGCCAGAGAACTCCAGAACCTGTCCGCCTATGACTTCTTCATCGGCCGCGACGCCACGGTGGCCCGTCGGTTCTATTACACGCCACCTTTCGAAGCGGCTCTCCTGGAAATGCCGCGGGTGCTCGCCGCGTTCGATTCCCACTGGGGCGATGCCCGTACCAATTTGACGACATATCTTCAGCTGCAGCTGCAAACGGACCGCGACGACGACAAAGCCGACGGGGTGCTCAACGGCCCCACTACCGAAGCGTGGTTCGACCACTGGTACCGGCACCTCGTCGAGCTCGGAGTCCGATTCGTCCGAAGTGGGGTGGATCAGCTCTTGGCCCCGCGCATCGACCGCGGAGACCCACCCCACCGTTGGCCGCGGGTGCAGGTTCAGCTGACCGACGGAATGCGCCTGTCTCCCGATTACGTCGTGGTCGCCGTCGACGCGCCCACGGCCGAACGGATCACAGCGCCGCTGCGCGCGGCCGGCACCGGCGGCACCGTGGCCGGGCTCGACGGGTTCACTACTTCGGTCCCACCGCCCGCCGGCCCGCTGCAGCCCACGCCAGCGCGCCCATCAGCCCGGCGTGACCCGCACAGGCTGGACGAAATGGGTCGGGTGCCCTGGGATCGGTTTCAGACGCTGGCGGGCATCCAATACTTCTTCGACACCGAGTTCCAGCTGCTCCGTGGGCATATGTACTACTCGGGGACCGAATGGGGCCTGTCGTCGATAAACCAGAGCGGGATGTGGGAGAGGCAACCGACACTGGCCCGTGACGGCCACATCTCGGTGCTGTCGGTTGACATCGGAGATTTCAACACCCCGTCGCGTCACCTGGTCGACGAATTCGGGCACGGGAAGGCCGCGCGCGACTGCAGCGCCGACGAACTCGCCCAAGAAGTGTGGCGGCAAATCATCCACGCCGTCACCAGCGACGCCGGCAACGTCCCCGAGGCGCTGCTCCCGTGGCCAGCTTGGTATGCGCTGGACCGCAACCTGAGGATGACCGGTTGGCCCGACAAGGGAACTCCGGCGCGGAACGAAGCGCCGTATCTGGTCCCCATCGTCGGAGACTGGCCGAATCGACCTGGTTGCGACCCCTGGAACCCGCACGGCTCGTCGTGGACTACGAGGCCGACGGAGGCCCAGTGGCTGGAGAATCTCGAGCGGCGCAATGTCTGGCAGGCGCGCCACGGCGGCTTCCAGGTGCATCACAACTCGGTGGTGTTCGCGGGCACATGGAACAAGACGTTCACCCGGATGACGTCAATGGAGGCCGCCTGTGAGTCGGCCCGCCACGCCGTGAACGCCATCCTTGACCATTACGTTTGGGTTGAGTCCGGCGGCGTCGATCGCCGGGAGAAAACCGTCCTGAACTGGCGGCTTCCCTACGGCTTCATCGACCAAGGATTCTCAAGCCCGATTCGTCTGCCGACACCGGCCGGCGATTACTGCTACGTCTTCGACATTGAGAACCGGGAGCCATACGAGACCCGCAGGCTGCGCAACCTTGACGGGCAATACTGCCAGGCATCGTTGCCTCATCCGATCGATTTCTCGGCTGCCACCCCGGGCCGCGCCGTATTTCCTGCCCCTTCAATCCTCGGAGGTCAACCCATGACGTCGCCCTCGACCGACTACGCGCAGCAGTTACACGCTTACCTTCAAGCCTGGCGCCAGTACCTCGAAAAGACCGTAGGCGCTATGACGCCTTCGCAGTATGCGCAGCCGCCCGCGTGGGGGATGTCCGCCGTGCCGCCGCCGGCGCCGTTCATGCCGCCGCCGATGCCGGCCGCTGCACTTGGGTCTACGGCGGCCCCACCGACCGATTACACCCAGCAACTGCTTGCTTGCCTCCAGGCCTGGCGGCAGTACCTCGAGCACACGACGTGCGCCGCGGCGCCGGGTCCGCCTGACCCGCCGCCGGTCGCCCCGCCGCCGGTCGCCCCCCCGCCGGACGGCCCGCCGCCGGACGCCGGCTCGGTCCGCCCAGCCACCTCGGCTAACACGCCTCAGGACCTGGAGTACCTAGTGCCAAAACAAGGTTGGATGAGCGACATCGCTTTTTACCAAAAACCGGGACACCCTGAGGGCGAATCAATTTCGGGAAGCGGCTCGCTCTACCATTCGGGCCGCTCGGTACTCCCGTCCTCGCCGATGGGCGAGTACCAACCGAATTCGGCATATGAGTCAGCGCGTTCCGCTACCTCGGGTGGGTGGGTGTCCGGCGCGGAACAATCGTTGTACTCCAGTCCCGCCACGCCCGCGGCCCGAATACAGGAGAAAGCAGTGCCGGCCAGGCCCGAGGAATTGGAGATCGTCAAACCCCTGATAGAGCCGACGAAGTAGGCGCACTCCGTACGGGGTAGGAACGTCCGTCGCCGTGACCGGCATGCTGCGTGCGCCCGCTAGGGTGTTCGCCGTGGCCGAGACCGCGCCGTTGCACGTGCAACTGATCGCCAAGACCGAGTTCGTCGCGCCGCCCGACGTGCCCTGGAGCACCGACGCCGACGGTGGCCAGGCGCTGCTCGAGTTCGCCGGCCGGGCCTGCTACCAGAGTTGGTCGAAGCCGAACCCGAGGACCGCGACCAACGCCGGCTATCTGCGGCACATCATCGACGTCGGGCATCTCTCGGTGCTCGAGCATGCGAGTGTCTCGTTCTACATCACCGGCATCTCGCGATCGTGCACCCACGAGCTGATCCGGCATCGGCACTTCTCCTACTCGCAGCTGTCGCAGCGCTATGTGCCGGAGAACGAATCCCAGATCGTCGTTCCCCCCGGGATGGAAGACGACGACGAATTGCGGCGCATCCTGGTCGAGGCCGCCGACGCCAGCCGCGCCACCTACACCGAGCTGCTGAGCAGACTGGAAGCCAAGTTCGCCGATCAGCCGAACGCAATCCTGCGCCGCAAGCAGGCCCGCCAGGCAGCACGCGCCGTATTACCCAACGCCACCGAGACCCGCATCGTCGTCACCGGCAACTACCGGGCTTGGCGACATTTCATTGCCATGCGGGCCAGCGAGCACGCCGACGTCGAGATCCGGCGGCTGGCCATCGAGTGCCTTCGGCAGCTGGCGGGCGTCGCCCCGGCCGTGTTCGGCGACTTCCAGATCTCCGCGCTGACCGACGGCACCGAGGTGGCGACCAGTCCGCTGGCCACCGAGGCCTGAGTCAACCGCGCAGCGGTGCCAAATGGGGTTGCTGCCGCCAGGTAATCTGGGGTCCGTGAGTACCGGCGGATTCGACGTTTACACACGCCTGGGCACGCTGCTGACCGCCATGGTGACGCCGTTCGCCCCGGACGGATCCCTGGATCTCCCGGCGGCGGCCCGACTGGCCAACCACCTCGTCGACAGCGGGTGTGACGGCTTGGTCATATCCGGCACCACCGGCGAGTCGCCGACCACCACCGACGCCGAGAAGCTCGCCCTGTTGCGGGCCGTACTCGAAGCGGTGGGGGACCGCGCCCGTGTCATCGCCGGCGCGGGCAGCTACGACACGGCGCACAGCGTCCACTTGGCCAAGGCGTGTGCCGCCGAGGGGGCGCACGGTCTGCTCGTGGTCACGCCCTACTACTCGCGGCCTCCGCAAGCCGGGCTGATCGCGCACTTCACCGCGGTCGCCGACGCGACGCCACTGCCGGTGCTGCTCTACGACATCCCGCCGCGTTCGGTGGTGCCGATCGAATTCGAGACGCTGCGCGTATTGGCTGCACACCCCAACATCGTTGGGGTCAAAGACGCCAAGGGCGATTTACACGGCGGCATGCAACTGATGGCGGAGACGGGCCTGGCCTACTACTCCGGCGATGACGTGCTGAACCTGCCGTGGCTGGCGATGGGCGCCACCGGCTTCATCAGCGTGATTTCCCACCTGGCGACTGGTCAGCTGCGAGACCTGTTGTCCGCCTTCGCTTCCGGAGATGTCACTACCGCTCGCAAAATCAACGTCGCGATCGCCCCGTTGAGCAATGCGATGAGCCGCCTCGGCGGTGTGACGCTGTCCAAGACGGGACTGCGCCTGCAGGGTATCGAGGTCGGCGATCCGCGGCTGCCGCAGATGCCCGCCACGGCCGAACAGATCGACGCACTGGCTGCCGACATGCGGGCAGCGTCGGTGCTCAGGTGAGCCAGAGGGCGGCTCGCAGGTGGATGTAGACCTTCAACCGCCAGGTCCGCTGACCACAGGTGGTTTGCGGGTGACCGCGCTGGGCGGAATCAATGAAATCGGCCGCAACATGACGGTTTTCGAGCATCTGGGCCGATTGTTGATCATCGACTGCGGGGTGAAGTTTCCCACTCACGACGAACCGGGCGTCGACCTCATCCTGCCTGATCTGCGTCATATCGAACACCGACTCGATGACCTCGAGGCGCTGGTGCTGACGCACGCCCACGAAGACCACATCGGGGCGATCCCGTTCCTGCTCAAAATGCGGCCCGACATACCGATTGTCGGTTCCAAGTTCACCCTGGCCCTGCTCGCCGCGAAATGCCGTGAGCACCGGGTGAAGCCGGTCTTCGTTCAGGTGGCCGAAGGGATGCGCACCACGCACGGAGTGTTCGAGTGCGAGTTCTTCGCGGTCAACCACTCCATTCCCGACGCGCTGGCTATTGCGGTGCGCTCCGGTGCTGGAACCGTTCTGCACACCGGCGATATCAAGCTCGATCAATTACCGCCCGATGGCCGACCCACCGACCTGCCGGGCATGTCACGGCTCGGCGACGCCGGCGTCGATTTGCTTTTGTGCGACTCGACCAACGCCGAGATCCCCGGTGTGGGGCCGTCGGAGAGCGAGGTGGGGCCGACGCTGCACCGGCTGATTCGCAGCGCTCAAGGCCGCGTCATCGTCGCGTGCTTTGCTTCCAACGTCGATCGGGTGCAGCAGATCATCGACGCCGCGACGGCGCTGGGCCGGCGGGTGTCGTTCGTCGGGCGGTCCATGGTGCGCAACATGGGAATCGCGCGCGACCTGGGTTTTCTGCAGGTGGACGAGTCGGATCTGGTCGACATTGGCGCCGCTGAGATGATGGCGCCCGACCAGGTTGTGTTGATCACCACCGGAACTCAGGGCGAGCCGATGGCGGCGCTGTCACGGATGTCGCGCGGCGAGCATCGCAGCATCACGCTGACGTCGGGAGACCTGATCATCCTGTCGTCCTCGCTGATACCGGGCAACGAGGAGGCTGTCTACGGGGTCATCGACGAACTGGCCAAGATCGGTGCGCGCGTTGTCACCAATCAGCAAGTCCGCGTGCATGTTTCGGGTCATGCGTATTCCGGTGAGCTGCTGTTCCTCTATAACGGGGTTCGCCCTCGCAACGTCATGCCGGTTCACGGCACCTGGCGGATGCTACGGGCGAACGCCAAGCTCGCCGCCAGCGCGGGGGTGCCGGAAGAATCGATCGTCTTGGCCGAGAACGGGGTCAGCGTTGACCTGGTGGGCGGCGCCGTGCGCATCGCCGGTGCGGTACCGGTCGGCAAGATGTTCGTCGACGGCTCGATCACCGGCGACGTCGGCGACATTACACTGGGCGAACGGCTCATCCTGTCATCGGGTTTCGTGGCAGTAACGGTCGTGGTCGGGCGCGGTACCGGGAAGGTGGCGGCCCCGCCGCAGGTGCATTCGCGGGGTTTCTCCGAAGACCCCAAGGCGCTGGAGCCCGCTGTTCGCAGAGTCGAGGCGGAGTTGGAATCGCTTGCGGCCGAAAACGTTACCGACCCGGCACGGATCGCACAGGCGGTCCGTCGTGCGGTCGGCAAGTGGGTGGGGGAGACCTACCGTCGCCAGCCGATGATCGTGCCGACGGTTATCGAGATCTGAGCCCTCCGGCGCTTGGCGCCAGTGTTACCTCAGCCGGGTTGGGCGAACGCGGGGGCAGGTAAAGGGGACCGCCTGCCGGTCAGCCCCCGCGCGGTGCGCAGCGCGACCGCCATGATCGTGTTGGTCGGATTAGAGCCGCCGGAGGTCGCGAACACGCTGCTGTCGGAGCAGAACACGTTGTCCATCTGATGCATTCGGCCATTGCCATCGACGACGCTGGTCGCCGGGTTAACGCCCATCTGCATCCCGCCCATGGTGTGCAATCCGGTCGGTGGCGCGGTGCCTCCGATGGAATTGGCGGTGCTCTGCGGTACCGCGGCGTACAGCTGTGCTCCGGATGCCCCGCACATCGTGGAAAGCAAAGGGATGAAAAAGTCTTGCGAAACCTTCTCGAACCTTCCGATCTTGTAGGTGACCCGGGGGGCCGGCTGTCCATTGAGGTCCTTGATCGTCGGGTCGAGAGTGACGTTGTTGGTCAGGTATGGCATGTCGGTGGCGAAGCAGTCGACGCCGGCGAGCCGGTCGCGCAGCAGCGAGGCTTGCATCAGATCCTTGAACGCGCGGCCGAAAAACTGCACGCCCGGGATCAATCCGAGGATCTCTTGGTAGAACTTGCCTTCCGCGATCGGGTTCTGGCTACCCCCGAGCTCGCACAGGCCGGCACGGATATAGGGCAGACCGGCCAGCCGCGCGAAGACTCGAGCTCCGGGGAAGTCGGGATCGTTGAAATCGAACACCACCTGCGTGCACGACCGACCGCGGTAGGCGTGCACTCGCTGGTTGAGAAAGATGGCGAAGCCATCGTAGAAGTTTTGAAACATAATCCGTTTGCCGATACGGGCATAGGGGTCGGGAAGGTTGGACAGCAGCGCCAAGCGCGGAGACAACACCGCGGAGCAGGCCAGCACAACTATGTCGGCGTTCTCGCCGCCGGCGTTGCCCGCCGCGTCGATAAAAGAGACGCCGGTCGCGCGACGGCCGGTGTAGTTGACCTGGGTGACGGTCGTCTGCGGTCGCAATTGCGTGCGCCCGGTGCGCAGCGCGCGCCGCAGCATGATGAGGTTGGCCGGCTTGGCTGAGATCGGACAGCCGTAGCCCGAGCAGAAGCCGCAGTTGTTGCACGCCGGGGATCCGTTGTACTCGACCGAATTGGCCGCCATCGGGAAGTAGAAGGGATGCAGCCCAAGGCGTTTGGCCCCCGCCGCAAGCAGCGTCGACGAGCGCATCTGCGCCCCTGGCGGCATCGGGTAGGGCCTCTGCTGCGGCTGGTGCCGCTGTACGAATGCCGGTATCGACGCGACATCTCCCTGCACTCCGATCAGCGTCTCTATCTCGTCGTAGTACGGAGCGAGCTCGCTGTACTCGAACGGCCAATCCGCCATGTCCGCGCCAGGCACCGGGCCGAGCAGCGACAGCCCCTTGAAGTCGATGTCCCACATCCGGGTGACCTTGACGTCCGAGTGTGGGAACGCGCCGCCGACCTGGTTGGGCAGGTCATTGACGTCGCCAACGTAGGTGTTCGCAGCGACCTGCCAGGCGGTTTGGCGAAACGTGCGCGGGTAGGCCAAGGGATCCGGCTGCTCGAAGTAGCGGTACTGCGACTTGAGCTCATCGTTGGAGAACACCGTCGGAAACGGCCCTTGCCCTTCGATGTTGGAGAAGTAGTTGGGTCCCATCTCGAAAATCACCACGTCCCAGCCGGCTTCGGCGAGCTCCATTGCCATGACCGAACCGCCCGGTCCCGAGCCGACGATGATCGCTTTACCGGCCAATATTAACGCCGGCCTTTCCCCCCATTTTGGCGATGGCATGGGCCCACCCGCCCTGGACCAGCATGCCGATGATGCCGCTTTGGGCCAGCGTGTCCCCTTGGGGCGCTTCGACTTCGGCGTCGGTGTAGCCGCGCGGCTCGATGTCCCCCGGCCAGGCGATGCTTTGCCAACCCACGAGGTTTGCGTTGCCGCCGTACTCCGGTACGGAGTACATCCCCTCAATCGCGTGCCCGAACAGCACCTGGGTGAAAGACACCGCCTGGCCAGTCGCCAGGATGTTGTTCTGTTTCGTCTTCGACACCGTGGTGAAGTCGCCACCGGCCAGTTGGTCAAGCAGCGCAATGCCGTTGGTGTACTGGGTGCGCAGGTTGGCGATCCGCTGTTGCCAGGCGTAAGTTTGGGCCCGGTCGAGGGGGACGAAGTTGGCCATGAAGTCCTCGGAACCGCCGGCGCGGTTACTCCACGGACCGCCGGCATGCACCTTGGGTGGCGAGAAGGAAAACGCCCCAAGCATGACGTCGATGTACCGCACCACGTTGGCTTCGTGCGCCCCCGGGGTGGTCTCGCCCGGGTCGTCTCCCGGGCCGGGGATCAGGCGGCTGGTAGCGGCGTCGAGCACAGCGGCTTGATGCGGGGAGAGATAGCGGTACGACGTGTCGGCGGCATCGGCGGCGGTAGCGGCTTCGCCGGGATCGGCGAAAGCGGAAGGGACGGAGCTGCTTACGGCGACCAGCGGCAGCAGAGTGAGCCCACCGAGCATCCTGCGCCGGGACACCGGCGCAGACAGACCGTAACCGGGGACGGCCCCGTCGCTGGCCACGGGCCGAGTATGACGCCGATTCGATGTTGATCAGAGGAACGCCCGCGTCCGGCGTGTCGGACTCGCTATCCGGTTTCGTGGTAGCGGTCGAGTGCGCCGCATCGCAACGTCGCCGGCGGCGTAGCTATCGCCTCAACGACGTGATCGAAAAGCAAACCGACAAAAGGCATCACGCGAGTGTGGGACAGAACGAGGCTTTGGCGCAGTCGGGCCAGGGCGGTGAAATCGCCGTCGGCGAGCTCGTCGAGTAGCGCGATGCCGTCGCTGTACTGGTCGCGGAGGTCGGCGGCCCGCACCCGTAGCGCAAAGGGCTTGGCGTCGAAGATTGATAGCAGCCGGTCGACATAAGCGACGACGAGCTGCGGCGTGCCCCATTCCGCGCCGGAAATCAGTTGGCGGGTGGCGGCATAGAGCACCGCAGCCTGGTGCGGCGATAGAAATCGGTAGCCGGCGAATACCTGGCGCCGGGGCGACGGCGCCACTGGGCCGGATAAGCGGGCAGCCTCGTTGCTGGCCACGCATTCAGTATGACGCCGTGATGGGGCTGAACAGGGGACGCTATGGGGCGGCGTGTCGGAACTGCGTCGATCCGGTGCACGGCGGCTCCAAGGGGTCAAGCCTTTTCGGCGTAGGCCGACCATTCGATCGGCGACACGGTGAGTTGGCGACCCGTTGGCTCGACGTACCGGCGCATGATCAGGTCGGGTCCGGCTTGCTCGGCCAGCTGCCACCCGTGTCCGGCAAGGAATGCCGCAACCTCTTGCGGGGGAATCCCGAACTGCCACAGCTGCTGACGCTGCCTGAACCTGCGGTACAGCGCGTCGGCACCGTACAGGTTGATGCCGTCGATGAAATCCCTTCGGACATAGGTGAACACAAGTCGGCTGCCCGATGTCGCGTGCCGCAGTTCGTTCAACGTGGCATGGACGGCTTCGGCGCTCAGGTACTGAGTCACGGCTTCCCAGACGAAAAAGGTGCGGCTGTCGGGGTTGTAACCGTGTCGGGTCAGCACGTCGAGGACGTCGTCGTGTTCAAGGTCCAACGGCACCAACCGAACCGACACCGGC
>NZ_DATNJW010000486.1:0-6389 GCF_035603715.1 Mycobacterium sp.
AGCGGGCTGCGCGAGTTCTTCTCGCTGCCCGACGGCTATGAGGTGGTGCTGGGCAATGGCGGGGCGACGGCGTTCTGGGACGCCGCGGCGTTCGGGTTGATCGACAAGCGGTCTCTGCACCTGAGCTACGGCGAATTCAGCTCCAAATTCGCGTCGTCGGTGGCCAAGAACCCGTTCATCGGCGACCCGATCATCGTCAAGGCCGATCCGGGCAGCGCACCCGAGCCGCACGGCGATCCCTCCGTCGACGTGATTGCCTGGGCGCACAACGAGACCTCGACAGGTGTCGCGGTGCCTGTCGCGCGGCCGCGCGACGCCGGCGATGCGCTGATCGTCATCGACGCCACGTCCGGCGCCGGCGGTCTGCCGGTCGACATCTCGGAAACCGACGCCTACTACTTCGCGCCGCAGAAGAACTTCGCCAGCGATGGCGGCCTGTGGCTGGCGGTCCTGAGCCCGGCGGCGCTGAGCCGGATCGAGGCCATCGCCGAGTCGAACCGTTGGGTGCCCGACTTCCTGTCGCTGCCGATCGCGGTGGACAACAGCCTCAAGAACCAGACCTACAACACCCCGGCGATTGCGACGCTGGTGCTGCTGGCCGAGCAGCTCGACTGGCTGTTGGGCAACGGCGGACTGGACTGGGCGGTCAAGCGCACCGCCGACTCCTCGGGGCGGCTGTACACCTGGGCGCAGGACCGCCCGTACACGACGCCGTTCGTCGCCGACCCGAAGCTGCGTTCCCAAGTTGTGGGCACCATCGACTTCAACGACGACGTCGACGCCGCGGCAGTGGCGAAGGTATTGCGGGCCAACGGCATCGTCGATGTGGAGCCCTACCGCAAACTCGGACGCAACCAGCTGCGGGTCGCGATGTTCCCCGCCGTCGAGCCTGACGACGTCAGCGCGCTCATCGAATGCATCGACTGGGTCGTCGAGCGGCTCTAGCAAGCACATCGAAAAACCCCCAGGTATCACCGCGTGTCGAGCCCGGCTGCGGCGCGCGCCTGGGTTAGAGTTCGCCCTTGACAGGCCTGGCGTGCTGGTCTGCGAGGAGCCTGCGAGGAGACACCATGCGGGAACTCAAGATCGTCGGACTCGATGTCGGCGGCAAACACATCATCTGCGAGGGTGACGACCCCGCGGACAAGTTCAAGATCCGCGTCGACGACCGATTGCGTGCGGCGGTGCGCGGCGACGGGGCCCGGGTGAATCAAACCCATATCGACATCGAGGTCAACAGCATGTTGCGTCCCAAGGAGATTCAGTCCCGCATCCGGGCGGGTGCTTCGGTCGAGCAGCTTGCTGAGTCTGCGGGGGTGGATATCGCACGGGTTGAGCGGTTCGCCCACCCGGTATTGCTGGAGCGCGCCCGTGCCGCCGAGTTGGCAACTGCCGCCCATCCGGTGCTCACCGACGGGCCGTCGGTGCTGACGCTGTTGGAAACGGTCACCTCGTCGCTGATGGCGCGCGGCCTGAACCCGGACAGCGCAACCTGGGACGCTTGGCGCAACGAGGACGGCCGCTGGACTGTCCAGCTGGGCTGGAAGGCCGGTCGCTCGGACAACCTCGCGCATTTCCGGTTCTGCCCGGGCTCGCACGGCGGGACCGTCACCGCGGTGGATGATCCGGCCAGTGAGCTGATCGATCCGAACTTCGACCGTCCGCTGCTGCGGCCGGTTGCGCCGGTCGCCCAACTCGACTTCGACGAGCCGGCACCCGCGCCCGTCGAGACCCCGGCCGCAGAACATAAGGCCGAGCCGACCCGCAGCCGCCGCACCAAGCCGGCCGTGCCGGCATGGGAAGACGTGCTGCTGGGGGTTCGCTCCAGCGGGCAGCGTTAAAGGGCCATCGCTACTAGCGCCAGCCACGCACCCGTCACGCCCACTCCTGCCCCTAGCACCAGCCAGCGCAGCACCGGCGTGTGCCGCCACCCCCACAGGGTCGGCGCCAGGCCGCCGGCCGCAACGACATTCAGTCCGACGGCCAGCAACGGGTGCACCCGGATCAGGCCGAGGCTCAGCACCACGACAGCTACCGCGGTGGCCGCGGCGACGACCCCGGCGACGGTCAAACCCGTTGCCCAGGGCGTGGATTCGTCGGCCATCAGCCGAGCCTAGCCCGCTCGTAGAACGCCAGCGCGGCCGCAGTGGCGACATTGAGCGAGTCGGTGCCGCGCGACATCGGGATGCGCACCCGCAGATCGCTCGCTTTCATCGCGGCGTAACTCAGGCCGGGCCCTTCGGCGCCGACCAGGATCGCGACCCGTTCCTCACGCACCGTCGTCATCGCCGCCGGAAGCGTGGTGGAGCTGGATTCCGGGGTCATTGCCAGCAGCCGAAACCCGCGCTCCTGCAGCGCCTTCAAGTCGTTCGGCCAGTCCGCTGCGCGGGCAAACGGCACCAGCAGGGCGTGCCCCATCGAGACGCGCACCGCACGCCGGTACAGCGGATCGGCGCAGCCGCTGCCGAACACGACGGCGTCGACGTCGAGCCCGGCCGCGTTGCGGAAGATCGAGCCCAGGTTTTCGTGATCGTTGACTCCCTCGAGCACGGCCACGGTTTTGGCGCCGTCGATCACGTCTGCGACAGTGCGCTCGGGTGCCCGGCGTGCCGCGGCAAGCACCCCGCGGTTGAGGTGAAAGCCGACCGCCTGCGCCATCACCTCCGCTGAAACGCGGTAGTACGGAGCGGCGTTGCCGGCCAGATCCGCCCTGAGTTCGGCGAGTCGACGGTCGGTGCCGAGAAACGCCAGCGGCACAAACGGCGATGCCAGCATCCGCTGCACGACGAGCACACCCTCGGCGATAACCAGACCCTTGCCGCTGGGCAGGTCCGGCCTTCGGTCGATGCTGTTCAGATCGCGGAAGTTGTCCAGCCGCGCATCGCCGGGATCTTCGATATCGCAGACGACCACACCGTCACTGTCAGGGGTGTAGTCAAAATTGTTGTCGGTCAAGGGCTTTCGTCGACCAGTGCCAAGATGAGGTCGGCCGCCACGCGCAGGGTATCGCGTTCCGGCACTCCTAAGGTCTCCAGTCGTTGCGTGAGCCACTCTTGACTGGCCCGACGCTCGGCCTCCATCAGCTCCGCACCGGCTTCGGATACCGATACCAGCACCTGGCGGCCGTCGTCGGGATGTGCGACGCGGTCCACGAAACCCATTTCGGCCAGCGAGGCGATCACCCGCGTCATGGACGGCGGGCGAACCCGTTCCCGAATCGCCAGCGCACCCGGCGTCATCGGGCCAAAGTTGGCCAACGTCGCCAGCGCCGACAGCTGCGACAGCGACACCGGGGACTGCGGGCGACGAAACCGCAGCTGCCGAGAAAGCCGCATCACCGCCAACGACAAGTCGCTGGCCAACCGGCTATCGCCATCGATCACAGCGCGAACGTTACGACAGAACGCGGGAACGTTAACCACGAATCACCGAGACGGGACGCCACAAGCTATCTTGATCTCGATGTCCGACGAGCCTGGCAAGAGCATTGAGCCGCCGCCGCTACCCGCTTTGCTGCTGGACCCGTGGCCGATCATCGCCATCGGCGCCCTGGCCTGGCTGGTGGCCACGGTGGTCGTATTCCTCACCCCCACCCTGGCTACCTCACGACCGCTGTGCGTTGCCGGACTCGGGGTGGGGGTCCTGGGTACCTCGATTTTCTTGTGGCAGCGGGCTGCTGCCCGCCGGGGCGCGCGTGGCGCTCAAACCGGACTGACAACACAGCCCACGAAGTAGGAGGTTTGGTCATGGTGGCGCCGCTCTTGCAAGCCCAAATCGATATCAAGGCACCCGCATCGACGGTCTGGGCGCTCGTCAGTGATTTCCGCCGGATGCCGCAGTGGAGTCCGCAGTGCCGCTTGATGAGGCCATTGGGTCCCGTGCGTCCAGGCACCCGCACGCTCAATCTCAACCGTCGCAACCTCTTGTTCTGGCCGACGACATCTACTGTCATCCAAGTGGTTCCGGAGCAGAAGCTGGCGTTCCGGGTCAACATGAACAACACCGTCTGGAGCTACGAACTGCAGCCGATCCCCGAAGGCACGAGGGTGATCGAGAGCCGGCACGCCGAGAACGGCGTCAAGCCGGTATCCGGCATGGCCGTCAACACGTTGATGGGCGGGACGGCGAACTTCGAGCGGGAACTCGTCGACGGTATGAACGCTTCGCTGGCGAAGATCAAAGCTGCGGCCGAGAACAGCTAGCTCGGCTCCGCCGGTGGCTCGCTCGGCTCCGCGGGTGGCTCGGTCGGCTCCGCGGGGGTCTCAATGACTTCCGCTACGGTCTCGCTGACTTCCTCCGGTGCCTCCGTCGGCTCCGCGAGGGTCTCGGTCGGCTCCGCAGAGACCTCGCTGGCTTCCGCCGGTGCCACGGTCGGCTCCGCAGATACCTCGCTGATTTCCGCCGGTGCCTCAGTAAGCTCCGCGGGGGCCTCGCTGACGTCGAGCACGCCGTCGTCATAGGGGTCGTATATCGGCGAACCGCTACCCGCGGGCGCGGGGGTGTCGGAGTGCGCGCCGCAGCCGTATTCGAAATCGACGATGGATCCGTCGGCCGACATCTCGTTGCCGCAGACCCCGAACATCGCCCCGAGCGAACCGGCGAGCGGCAGGAGGAACCCGCAATCGCGGCAGACGCGCTTGGTGGACTGTGCCATCTGCGCGCGGGGGCCGTGGTCGCCGTCGCGCCAGCGCTGCGCCGCCTCAGCCCGGCCCCAGGCGCTCATCACCGTGCGTCGTCCCAACCCGATCTCGGCAGCGGTCTCGTCGACCTGCGGGTCACCGGAGGACATGTAACCGGGCACCAGCCGCAAGTCGTCCGCCGGCGGCGCCAACAGGTCGCCGGGGCTCAGATCGCCGGGCCGGACCCGTTGATCCCAGGGCACCCACTGCGGGGCCAGCAACGACTCGGGCCCGGGTACCAGCACCACCTCGCTGATCGTCGCGTGGTCGGCACCGGGATAACTGGCCACCACGACCGCCCATTGCCAGCCCTGATAGCCGGGCAGGTGGGCGAGGAAACGGTGGGTGGCGCTAGTGGGATCTTCGTAGCCAACGCCGAGGTAGTCACCTACCGTGTCGTCGCCGCTGTGCTCGATGATGGCGGTCCGCGCCAGCTCGACAGCACCAGTCAGGACCGTCGCCAATTCGGGCGACCACTCCGTCGTGGTCGCCGTAGCCGCCTGCGCGGTCGGTCCCGTCGCGTCATCCGTTGTTTCCATGAACCTCTGATTCTGCCGCACCGTTGCGACTCACGGCCACACCGGTCGCTTGCGCACGACCACGGCCACCATGGGTGAGAATCGATGTATGTCTGGACGGCGCCGTGAGCACCCGGGTTCGGCTCCCGGCCGGCGTGGTCGGACCGGCCCGACGGCCGAGCATCCCGGCATGGCCAACTACCCGGCCGGCGAGCCGGATCACCGCCGGTCGCAACGCCCGCCGCCGATGCCCAGCTCCAATCGGTACCTGCCGCCGCTTAGTCGCGAACCGGGCACCGAACCTCGTCGCGAGCCGCCTCGCGCCGGTTCAGGCAGCGGTGAGCGGGTCACCGTCACTCGTGCCGCAGCCCAGCGCAGCCGCGAGATGGGTTCGCGGATGTACTCGATGGTGCATAGGGCCGCTACCGCCGACGGCGCCGACAAATCCGGGCTGACGGCGCTGACCTGGCCGGTGGTGGCCAACTTCGCGACCGACGCCGCGATGGCCGTCGCCCTGGCGAACACGCTGTTCTTCGCCGCAGCCACCGGGGAAAGCAAAGGCAAGGTCGCGCTCTACCTGCTGATCACCATCGCGCCGTTCGCGGTGATCGCGCCGCTGATCGGGCCGGCACTCGACCGGTTGCAGCACGGACGCCGCGTCGCGTTGGCAACGTCGTTCGCGCTGAGGACCGTTCTGGCGGTGGTGCTGATCGACAGCTATGACGCCGCCACCGGCGGCTTCCCGTCATGGGTGCTCTACCCCTGCGCGCTGGCCATGATGGTGCTGTCGAAATCGTTCAGCGTGCTGCGCAGCGCCGTGACACCGCGGGTGATGCCGCCGTCGATCGACCTGGTCCGGGTGAATTCCCGGTTGACCATGTTCGGACTGCTGGGCGGCACAATCGTCGGTGGCGGCATCGCCGGCGGAATCGAATACGGCTGCGACCGTTTGTTCCAGTTGCCCGGAGCGTTGTTCGTCGTTATCACCGTCACCGTGGCCGGCGCGTGGCTGTCCATGCGGATTCCGCGCTGGGTCGAGGTGACCACGGGCGAAGTCCCTGCGACCTTGAGCTACCGCCAGGGCCCGGGCCGCCGCAACTGGCCCGACGAGGTGCGGCGGGCAAGTGGTGCACTTCGACAACCGTTGGGCCGCAACATCATCACAGCGCTCTGGGGCAACTGCACGATCAAG
>NZ_DATNJW010000487.1:0-2000 GCF_035603715.1 Mycobacterium sp.
CGGATCCCGCGACGGCACCGGCGCCGGACACAACATGGCCGACGAGGTCGTCAAGGAGATCAAGGACGCCGGTGGGCGCGCGGTCGCCAACTACGACAGCGTTGCCGAGACCGAGGGCGCCGAGAACATCATCAAGACCGCCCTCGATGAGTTCGGCAAGATCGACGGTGTGGTGAGCAACGCCGGCATCCTGCGCGACGGCACGTTCCACAAGATGTCGTTCGAGAACTGGGATTCCGTTCTGAAGGTGCACCTCTACGGCGGCTACAACGTCGTGCGCGCCGCGTGGCCGCACTTCCGCGAGCAGAGCTACGGTCGCGTGCTCGTGGCCACCTCCACCAGCGGGCTGTTCGGCAACTTCGGTCAGGCCAACTATGGCGCGGCCAAGCTGGGCCTGGTCGGTCTGATCAACACGTTGGCCCAGGAAGGCGCCAAGTACAACATCAA
Source organism: Mycobacterium sp. (assembly GCF_035603715.1). GTDB lineage: Bacteria > Actinomycetota > Actinomycetes > Mycobacteriales > Mycobacteriaceae > Mycobacterium. The sequence continues at coordinate 448 of NZ_DATNJW010000487.1, forward strand.
GGCCAACGCGCTGGCGCCGATTGCGGCCACCCGGATGACCGAGGACATCTTGCCGCCCGAGGTGCTCAAGAACCTCACGCCGGAGTTCGTCGCACCGGTGGTGGCTTACCTGGTCACCGAAGAGGTGCCCGACTCCGGCTCGATCTTCATCGTCGGTGGCGGCAAGGTGCAGCGCGCCGCACTGTTCCAGAATGAGGGCGTCACGTTCAAGACGGTGCCGTCGGTTGACGACATCGCCTCGCACTGGGGCGAGATCGACGACTTGTCCGCGGCTAAGGCGGCCAACTTCTCGATCCGTTGATCGGGACTACATGAAAGCCTGTGTTGTACAGGAGCTTTCAGGTCCGGACGGTCTTGTCTATACCGATGTGCAGGACGTCGCCGGAAACAACGACGTCTTGGTCATCGGTGTCCGCGCCGCAGGTGTCTGCTTCCCGGACCTGTTGCTGAGCAAGGGCGAGTACCAGCTCAAGCTGCCGCCGCCGTTCATCCCCGGCATGGAGGCTGCCGGCGTTGTCGATTGGGCGCCGGAAGACTCCGAATTCAAAGTGGGGGATCGGGTTTCGGCGTTCGGCGTGCTAGGTGGGTTCGCCGAACAGGTGCTTGCCCCGATGGCGAACGTGATCCGCAGCCCGGCCGACCTCGACGACGCCGAAGCGGTGTCGCTGCTGGTGAACTACAACACCATGTACTTCGCGCTGGCCCGACGGGCCGCCATGCGGCGCGGCGACAGCGTGCTGGTGTTGGGTTCGGCGGGCGGTGTGGGCACCGCGGCCATCCAAGTGGCTCGGGCGATGGGCGCGAGCAAGGTCATCGGGGTGGTACACCGAACGAGCGCAACGGATTTCGTCGAATCGTTGGGTGCCGACGTGGTGCTACCGCTGAGCGACGGCTGGGCGCAGGCGGTGCGCGACCACACCGACGGCCGCGGTGTCGACATCGTGGTCGACCCGGTCGGCGGGCAGGCCTTCGACGACGCGGTCCGGGTGCTGGCCATTGACGGCAAGCTGCTGGTGATCGGCTTCGCCGCGGGTTCCATTCCGACGGTCAAGGTCAACCGGCTGCTGCTGCGCAACGTCGGTGTGCTCGGCGTCGCCTGGGGCGAATACCTCCGTCAGGTGCCCGGCTCGGCGGGACTGTTCGCCTCGGGTCTCAACCAGCTGGTGGCGGCCGGGTTGAAACCTCCACCGCCGCAACGGTTTCCACTGTCGAAAGGCCGTGACGCGCTGCAGTCCCTGGCCGACGGCGGGGTGTTCGGCAAGGTCGTACTAGAGCCCTAGCCGGGCTGCTCGCAGATACCGAACGCGCCGCCCCGGCAGACCGGTGGCGGCGCGTTCAGTACCCCGCGTGACTAGAACAGACCCGAGAAGTCGGCCGAGATCTGTGAGGCCGCGTTCTCAATGACCGCGAGTCCGAAACCGGCGAACAGCGTGTCCATCCCGGTGTTGGCTGCGATCGGCAGACCGATCGCGTCGAGGAGGTCACCGTTGGACAGGTTGTCCGTGAACAGCGAAAGGTCATATGCCGGAAGGCTGGTCAGCAGGGCGTTCCCG
>NZ_DATNJW010000488.1:0-9221 GCF_035603715.1 Mycobacterium sp.
GCCGGCACCGGCGATGTTTTGGCTCGACGCCCACATCTTGCGGGCCTCGTCCTCGACGGTCTGCGCGTGCACATCGAAACGGCCCGCCATGGACCGCATCTCGTGCGGGTCAGTCATAAAACGTGAAGGCATATCTCTCTCCTTGCTGTGAATTGATGCTGGTCGATATTGATTACTTGTCTTCGGAAGGCGTCGTCGCCTCCAGCTACGGGGTTAGACGAACACCTGCTTGGGCATGACCTTCGGCTTGACGCCGTAGCGCGGTCCACCGAAGCCCATCCCCGATTTGCCGCCGGCCGAGGCCATTCCCGGCATGATGCCGGGCGCGCCGCCCGCGCCAGTTGCAGCGCTGTCGGCAGCCGCGGTCCAGCCGGAGCCCGCCAGCGTGGCGTCGGCGACCGTGGCGGCCGGGGCGGCCGCAGCCCACCCGGCCGGCACCGACATTCCGCCGACCTCTGCCGCACTGCCCATGCCGGCCAGCGTCGCGCCACCCATGCCGGACGAGGCGCCCGCCAAGGTCGTGCCGAAGCCCAGACCGGCACCCAGCGGCGCGACATCGCCGATGGTGACGCCGAAGGGAGCACCGGCGGTGAAGTGGGCCAGGGTCCCCAAGGCCGACGACATCATCATGATGCACCAGGACAGTGTCACGTCGACGGTGTTAACCGAGTTGGTCACCGCGCCGACCCCGAAGAAGCCCTGGACCGCGCTGTAGAGGTCGCCGAGCGGGGTACTTGCCGCCGTGCTGGCCGCCGGGCTGGCGAGCGAGCTGGCGGAGTTCTGCAGGTTGCCGAGCAGCCCGTTGAGTCCCGAGTTCGCCGCGTTGCTGTTGACAGCATTGCTGACCGCGGCGGCTTGCGCGCCCGAGCCACCCGGGTTGGTGTTCTGCGTCGGCTCGGTCAACGGCGTCACCTGCGCGGCGGCTGCAGCGTTGGCGGCGTACGTGGTCAGCGCGGTGGCGTCTTGAGCCCAAAACTCTCCGTAAAGGGCCTCGTTGGCCGCGATCGCCGGGGTGTTCTGCCCCAGGATGTTGGTTGCGACAAGCGCCGCCAGCTGAGCCCGGTTGGCGTACACCACCGGCGGCGGAATCGAGCCGGCAAACGCCGCCTCGTATGCAGCCGCCGACGCGGTGGCTTGCGCGGCGGCCTCCTGCAGCTGCGCCGATGTGGTGTTCAGCCACTCGATGCTCTGCTGAGCCGCCGCGGCCATTGCGCTCGACGATGGGCCCTGCCAGTCCCCGCCGGTGAGCTGCGAGATCACCGATTCGTAGGCGGCGGCGTTCGTGGCCAGCTCCGAGCTCAGGCTGCTGAACGAAGTGGCGGCGGCCATCATCGGGCCCGCTCCGGCGCCGGAGTAGATCAGCGTGGAGTTGACTTCCGGCGGTCGCGCTGCGAAATCAAAGACCATTTCTTAGATCCTGTCTATTCATTAGGTATATGAGGACGATTGGTGGTTGAGCCGGCCGACGTTGGCGGCGAGGTTTATTAGGTGATCGTCGGCTTGGGCACCGCCGGCATGACCTTTGGCTTAACGCCGTAGCGCGGGGCGCCGAAGCTCGACCCGCCGCGACCCCCGTTGGCGACCGCCGGCATGCCCGCGATCCCATTCGTCATGCCGCCAGTTGCCGGCGGCGGAGTGGCCCAGCTCTGCGACGCCAGCGTGACAGGCGTGCTTGCCGCCGGAATCCCGGCTCCGCCGGCCCAAGTGGGCGGCACTGACAGAGCGCCGATCGACGACCCTTGACCGGCAGCGGCCAGCACCGGCGCGGCGCCCATCGCCGCTCCAGCTCCGCCCATCCCGCCGACCGGGGCGACGTTTCCGGCCAGGGCCGAGCCCAGACCGCCGATGTCGGAGCCCGCGGTCGCGGGACCGGCCAACGCGGTGAGTAGACCACCACCGCCGAGACCGATGAGGTCCGAACCGGCCGATGCCCAGTTACCGACCTGGACGTTGGTCAGGTTGCCGATGTTGCTGCCGAAGAACGAGCCGCTGAGCGCGCTGCTCACACCGTTGATGAAGTTAGCGAGGCTCTCGATCGGGTCGGTGGCCGCCGTGCCCGCGGCCGACGAGGCGCCCGATGTGGCGTTCGACAAGGAATTCGCCGCGGCGCCGGCCTGGTTGGCCGCCTCGGTCTCTTGGTAGGACCCGGAGCTCTGGTTCAGCAGCTGAACGAACTGCTGGTGAATCGCCTGAGCCTGGGCGCTGACCGACTGATAGAGCTGACCGTAGGTCGAGAACACCCCTGCCTGCAAAATCGACACCTCGTCGGAGGCGGCGGGGACGACATCGGTGGTCGAGGTCGCAGCGCCGGCGCTCTCAGCGGCAAACGAGTTGCCGATTCCCTCGAGCTGCGTTGCGGCTGCGGCGATCGCTGCAGGCTGTGTATTCACGAAGGCCATGTACGTCTCCTGGTGTAAAAAGACCGACCCGGTGGAGGGTCGGCCACGTGGTCAGTGTGTGGGTGTTGGTCGGGCTTCGCTGGCGTCCACGGGACAACTTTCGCGGACCTGCGGGTGGGTTGCCCAGCTGGTTAATGGCTTCTTAACAAGCACGGCGAAACTTTTAACACATCCATTGCGCCATCCTGCGGCTACGGGCGATCGACGGAATCTGGCGTTAACACGCTAGATTCGTCGCTGGCCCCCATAGCCCAATTGGCAGAGGCAGCGGACTTAAAATCCGTCCAGTGTCGGTTCGAGTCCGACTGGGGGCACTGCCGCGGGCCGCAAAGGCTCGTCCGGCTTTCCCGGCGAAACACGGGCGTAACAAAAGCCGGTTGTGTGGATCGTGCTATCAAGGTGTGCTGTTGTGGGACAACGAGGTCCGTGTTCCCACCATTAACCCGTCAACGCCGCGTCAGCAACCGTTTTGACGGTTTCTTTACGGGCACCGCTCGACCTCGGGCGCCTGCCGGTCATCCCGTTCTCGACGTCGTCGCGTCGGGCCGCTGGGTACGGTTAGTCGGTGGTCGATCAATCGTTAGATCCCGATGGCGACGCTCAGCCGGGCATGAACCCGAGTGCGCCAATCATCTTTATAGCCACACCCATGTACGGGGGCATGGCTATGGCGGCATACACCTGGTCGATGGCCCAGACGCCGGCCGCTTTCATGCGCAACGGTCTGGGCCTGCTGTACATGAACAAGGTGAATGACAGCGTGGTGGCCAACGCCAGAAACACCTTGGCCCACCAATTCCTGGAATCCCAGGCAACTCATCTGATGTGGATTGACGCGGATATCGGCTTCAACCCATTAGACATCGTGAGCATGGTCGTGGCTGACCGCGACATCGTCTGCGGCCTGTATCCCAAGAAAGAGATCGATTGGAAGCGTGTGGCGCAGGCGGTCAGGGATGGTGTGCCGCCGGAAGAGTTGCACCAGCACACCGGCTCATTCGTGGTCAACTTGATCACCGGCCCCGCGGGTACCGTCTCCGCGGACGTTGACGGATTGTTCGAGATCGGTGGCGGTGGAACCGGATTCATGCTTATCAAGCGCGGAGTGTTCGAGACGCTGGCTGACGACGTCCGCGGATTCGTCTACGAGCAGACGGTGATCAGCGAGTTCTACTCGTCGACCATTGACCCCGAGACAGGCAAGATGATGTCGGAGGACTACCACTTCTGCCGGCTGGCGCGTGACCACGGTTTCAAGGTTTTCGCGGCACCCTGGGTGCATTTGAGCCATACCGGGACATACGTATTCGACAGCCCAATTCAGCCGGACTGGCTGGCGCTGAACGTTCAGAACTGATTCGACGCCGGGGAGTCGTCAGGTCGCGGCCAACTTGATCGCGATGAAGTCGAGGCGCCACAGCGACTGGAATAAGTTGCGGCCGAAGCTTTCCAAGTCGGCTGCGCTAACCCCGTTCGGCGGTTCCCGCCGTGCCAGGTCCGCGGCGATCGCCCGAATCGTTCGGTCGCCGTCGACGCCACGCATAAACGCCAACTGAGCCGGATTCAGACTTACCCGCCCAGCCGGCCAGAAGGCCTCGTCTCCGTCGACCCCGCACCGCATGCGCATCAGCGGCACGTAGTCCAAGGCCTCAGGCCCCGAAAAGTCAATCGCGTAGCTGCTTTTCGGCCGTTCGGGTCGGCATGCCATGAAGAAGTGGCAGCCGTTCAACGTCTGCACACGTTCCATGACGGACCAGATCTTGTTCTCCGGTAAAGCATTAACGGCTGGCTGGAACCCACTGGGTGGTGCGAACAAGCCGTGTGGGTAGTACGGCGTCTTGTGATACCACCCCTGGAATACCAGCCCGGCGGAGGCCACGAAATCGAGGCACTCGTCGACGGTGTAGCTGCGCGCGCGATGGTGCAGAAAGGTATCGACCAGCGCCGCGTCGTCGCGCAGATCGTAGGCAATTTTCAGATAGCTCTGAATCGGGTGGTCCGCCGTCAGGGCCGAGAGGGTGTCCTTGACCAACTGGACCGATGAATCGTCTTGGCGCAGATCCAAATCGCGAAAGACCGACTCCAATAACTCGACTCCGATCCGCCCGTATTTCGCGTAGAGCATGAGCGCCATCACGCCGTCGGGGCGTAGGCATCCCGCGAGAGCCGTCAGGCCGGTCGGCGGATCGGCCATGTGGTGCAACACGCCGCTCGACACCACGAGGTCGAACTGGCGCCGCAGCGTGGGGAGCTCCTCGATCGGAAGCAGATGCAGCTGCAGGTTGGCCAGGCCGTGTTTGTCTTTCAAGTATTGCTGGTGGTCCAGCGAGGACTGGCTGATGTCGACCCCGACGACGTTTGCGTCAGGATTGCCGAACGCGAAGACGGCGGCCTGGTTGGTGCCACACCCCGCGATCAAAATGTCCAGATCCGGCCGATAGTCCCGGTCTGGCCAGAAGATGCGGTGCGCATGCGCCGGGTCGAACCAGTCCCAGTTTGTTTCGCTCCACGCCGCCAGGTCCTCCACGGGAGGCGGGTATGTCCACCTCTCGTACTGCCGGCTGACCACATCAGCGCGCGCGTCGTCGTTCACGTCAGCGGTAGCTCCGTCCCGTGGGAGCGGCCCAAATCCGCGCCGGTCCACGCGGGGGATTATCGGTTACCCACCGCCCGGGAGCAATCCGGCGACGACGCGACACGCCGATATGGCCGTTTGTGATGTACGACTCTTTTGTCGCGAACGTTAAGAAACCCTTATTGATGAATAGCCTTGTCCTAGGTCATTTTCGGTTAGCGTCCGCCACGAAACGCCTGGCGAGATAGGTTGCAGCGTTTGCTCAAAAGGAATGCGGATTCTGCTGGATAAATAATGTTTAAGGACGCACTTAGTTACCCAAGTGACGTGGGCGACAATCGGTAGAAGTGACCTATTTCGAACCAATTACAGTCGCTAGACTCAGCCGGGAGCGGCGCTGTGCGCGCCACCAATGCAGGGATCTGGGATCGCGTTCCGCGGAAGATTTTTACCGCGGAGGACGTTGAAGGCTCAGACACCCGATGTCCGCCCACCACGGACCAACGAGTAGAGGCTGGTACCACTGTGAGCGATGTAGTTTCTGGGCCGGATCTGGCCCCGGGTTTCACGATTGCCGGCGAGATCAACGCTGGACGCGGTGCCGTGAGCGGCATGGCCATCAGTCCAGACGGCGACGTCCTGATGACCACCCACTACGGCGACGACAGTGTCTCGGTGATTGACACCGCGACGGCCGCGGTCGCACTCACCGTCGTCGACGTCGAGGAATCGTTCGCTGTCGCCCTGTCCGCTAACCGTGCCTACGTCAGCAATGTGTCGGCAGAGCACGACTCGGTACTGGCCTTTGACACCACATCCAACGAGATCGTCGCGGAGTACCCGCTGGCCTTCAACGTCACCGACCTGGCGGTCAGCCCGAACGGCCGGCACTTGTACGTCGGCCGAACCGATGTCGAGGGTGCCGACGTGGCGATCCTGGACACCAAGACGGGCAAAGAAGACGCGATCCGCATTGCGGCCACCACTGGCACGACTACTGGATGCGTACGGGTGAGCCCGGAGGGTCGCCGACTGTACGTCGCGGCCAACGGCTCATCGACGGCGCACATCGTCATGGTCGACGCTGTGCAGAAGCGTGTGCTGAATGCGGTCGAAATCGCTTCGCCCATCCGGGATATCGCGCTCAGCCCCGATGGCGCCACCGCGTATGTGGGTAGCGCCGGTCCCGACTTCGGCACGGTGCTCGACATCATCGACACCCGGACGTCCACGATCACCAGCACGCACAAGATCGGCGAGGAAGCAGGACTGGTCGCTCAGCTGACAGTGAGCCGCGACGGTGCGCGGGCATACCTGGTCGGCGACCAGGGCGTGACCGTGCTGTCCACCGCCACCCAGGACGTGATCGGCAAGATCGCGGTCGACGGCGCTCCGTCGTGTGCGATCGAGAGCCCGGACGGCAAGCGGCTCTACATCGCCGACTACGCGGGAACCGTCACCGTCTTGGAGATCGCCGTGGCAGCCGTACCCGCCGGGGTGCAGTCTGCGGACGACGAGCTGACTGCTCCGCATCCGTGGGCGATGCCCGACCTGCTGCTACTCGAGCCGACGCTGGCCTAGCCGCCGATCCGGCCACATCGCCGGTCAGGCGAGTGGCCCGGCGTGCAATGATCGCCACCAGGGCAGGCGTCTGGCGGGCCTGCCCCGGTTAGTCAGGCGGAACCAGAGGCGGTCCATCGATGTACAGCACCATGCAAAGCTTTCCCCTGACGATCACCGCTATTCTGCGGCACGCGACCCGCGTGCATGGGGCCCGCAAGGTCACCACGGCCACCGGTGACGGTTATCGCGAGCACAGCTACGCCGAGATCGGTCGACACACCGCGCGGTTGGCGAATGCGTTGCGGCGCATCGGTGTCACCGGCGACCAGCGGGTCGCCACCTTCATGTGGAACAACTCCGAACACTTGACGGCCTATCTGGCGGTGCCGGCGATGGGCGCCGTGCTGCATACCCTCAACATCCGACTGTTCCCCGAGCAGATCGTGTACGTCGCCAGTGAGGCCGAAGACCAGGTGGTGTTAGTCGATGTGTCGCTGGTCAACCTGCTGGCTCCGCTACTCGCCGACATCAAGACGGTGCACACGGTGATTGCGGTCGGCGACGGCGACATCGCCGCGCTGGAAGAATCGGGCAAGACCGTGCTGCGCTACGCCGACGTCGTAGCCGGTGAGTCGGACGAATTCGACTGGCCTGACATCGACGAAAACTCCGCTGCCGCAATGTGTTACACCAGCGGGACCACCGGAAACCCGAAGGGTGTCGTCTACAGCCATCGCTCGAGCTATCTGCACACGATGGCGAACTGCACCGGCAATGGCCTCTCGATCAGCGCCAGCGATTGCGTCATGCCGATAGTGCCGATGTTTCATGCCAATGCCTGGGGTCTGCCCTATGCGGCGCTGATGGCCGGCGCCGACATGGTCCTGCCCGATTGCCATCTGGATGCCAAATCGCTGATCGACATGATCGAGAACCTGCGGCCCACCGTCGCCGGCGCGGTGCCGACCATCTGGAACGACGTCATGCACTGCCTGGAAAAGGACTCCCACGACGTGTCGTCGCTGCGATTGGTCGCCTGTGGCGGCTCGGCCGTGCCGGTGTCGCTGATGCGTACCTTCGAGGAAAAACACGGCGTGCAGATTCGCCAGCTGTGGGGCATGACCGAAACCTCGCCGATGGCCTCCATGGCCTGGCCGCCGCCGAACACGCCAGAGGACCAGCACTGGGCATTTCGCGCAACCCAGGGCCGCCCGGTATGCGGCGTGGAAGCCCGCCTCGTCGATGACGCCGGGCAGGTGCTGCCCAACGACAACCACGCCGTCGGCGAGGTCGAAGTCCGCGGTCCGTGGATCACCAGTTCTTACTACAAGGGCCACGACGACTCGAAATTCGACTCCGGCTGGTTGCGTACCGGCGATGTGGGCCGAATGGACGAACACGGCTTCATCACGCTGACCGATCGGTCCAAAGACGTGATCAAGTCGGGCGGAGAATGGATTTCGTCGGTCGACCTGGAGAATGCGCTGTTCGAGCACCCGGACGTGATCGAGGTCGCCGTGGTCGCGGTTCCCGACGAGCGCTGGCAGGAACGACCTCTGGCGGTCGTCGTCGCCAGAGAAGGATCCGACGTCAACGCCGACGAGCTTCGAACCTTCCTGGCCGACAAGGTTGTTCGCTGGTGGCTGCCGGAACGTTGGACGTTTGTCGATGAAGTCCCGCGTACCAGCGTCGGCAAGTACGACAAGAAGACCATCCGGTCCCGATATGCCGACAACGTATACGAGGTCGTCGAAGCGCGAGGCTAAGTGGCGCATGGGGAAGGAGAGCTATGAGCCTGCGGGTCGTTCAATGGGCGACGGGGTCGGTCGGTGTGGCCGCGATCAAAGGCATACTCGAGCATCCTGAGCTCGAACTGGCCGGGTGCTGGGTGCATTCGGAAGCCAAGCACGGCAAGGACGTCGGTGACATCATCGGCTGGTCCCCACTCGGTGTCACCGCGACCAACAGCGTCGATGCGATTCTCGCGCTCGACGCCGACGCGGTGATCTACGCGCCGCTGCTGCCCAATGCCGACGAAGTCGCGGCGCTGCTGCACTCCGGCAAGAACGTCGTCACCCCGGTCGGCTGGTTCTACCCCGGTGAGAAGGAAGCCGCGCCGCTGGAGGTCGCCGCCCAAGCCGGCAACGCTACGCTGCACGGCGCGGGCATCGGTCCGGGCGCCGCGACCGAACTGTTTCCGCTGCTGCTCTCGGTGATGTCGACCGGCGTGACTTTCGTTCGTTCCGAGGAGTTTTCGGACCTGCGTACCTACGGCGCCCCGGATGTGCTGCGCTACGTGATGGGCTTCGGTGACGCACCGGACAAGGCGCTGACCGGACCGATGCAGAAGATTCTCGACGGCGGATTCTTTCAGTCGGTCCGGCTGTGCGTGGATCGGCTGGGCTTTGCCGCCGACCCGCAGATCCGCTCGTCGCAAGAGGTGGCGGTGGCGACCGGACCGATCGACTCGCCGATCGGGGTGATCGAGCCGGGCCAGGTGGCCGGGCGTCGCTTCCACTGGGAGGCTTTCGTCGGCGACGCCACGGTGGTCCGGATCACGGTGAACTGGTTGATGGGTGAGGAAAACCTCGATCCGCCTTGGTCTTTCGGGCCAGCCGGGGAACGGTACGAGATCGAGGTCCGCGGCAACCCGGACGCGTTCATCACGGTCAAGGGCTGGCAGC